>JANYEA010000046.1 GCA_025363385.1 Bacteroidota bacterium
TAATGCCGCTGAACCAGCTAAGAAAACTCGTCGTGGTCGTGCACCAAAAAAAGCTGATAATACTGAAACTGAGGTAGCACCAACACCAGTGGTTGAAGCCGCTGCACCAACTGCAGAAGTAGTTACTGAAGACACAACAACAGAGGAAAAAACTGCTGAATAAGCCTTTCAAATCTTTCTAAATATAAAAGCCTAACATTTTCATGTTGGGCTTTTTTGTTGGATAATACAAGTAATAAATTAACAAATGGAAATCTTGGGCTTTTTGTTTACAAGACTAGTATACTTATATTTTCATTTATTTGATGTTTAATATCATTCGTTAATTTGCTTTATGAAATTTCTGGTAATTCGTTTTTCTTCTATTGGTGATATTGTATTGGCTACAGCGGCCATACGCTGTTTGAAGCAGCAAGTTCCAAATGCTGAAGTACATTTTTTAAGTAAACAGTCTTTCAAAGCCGTTACAGAAGCCAATCCTTATATTGATAAATTTTTCTATTTTAATGATAATTTAGATAGCCTTATTACAGATTTTAGGCAAGAAAAATACGATTACATCATTGACCTGCACAAAAACTTCCGTACGCTACAACTAAAGCTGGCATTGCGTTGTAAGAGTTTAACCTATGACAAAGAAACCATTTCAAAATTCCTGCTTACCAAGTTTGGCATCAACAATATGAGTGGTCGACATATTGCCGACCGTTGTTTGGATACATTGGCACCACTTGACGTTGTAAATGATGGCAAAGGATTGGATTATTTTATACCTGAAAAAGACATTGTACCAATAACAGATTTGCCTGCACAGCACAGTTTTGGTTTTATAGCCATAATTATTGGTGCGTCTTATTTTACAAAAAAATTACCTGTACAAAAATTGCAGGCACTATGCATTAACGTAAAATATCCCATTGTTTTAATTGGTGGAAAAGAAGATGCCGAAGTTGGTAACCAAGTAGCAAGTGTAGATGATATTAAAATTTACAATGCTTGTGGCAAATTCAATTTAAATGAATCGGCAGATTTGGTGCGGCAGTCAAAATTGGTTATTTCGCATGATACTGGTTTACAATATATTGCTTGTGCCTTAAACAAAAAAGTCTTGGCTATCTGGGGCGGCACTTCGCCTAAATTAGATGTTGAACCTTATTATGGTAGTAATAATTTTTTGTCAGCAAAATCAATGTACCACAACTATGTTGTATCAAATTTATCTTGCCAACCTTGTAGTAATTTCGGTACAAAAACTTGTCCTAAAAAACATTTTAAGTGCATGGAAGACCAAGATATTGATGCCATTGTGCAATCTGCCAGATTTGTATTACAAACATGAAAAAGCAAAACAAATGTTTAGGTTTATTTAAGTGTAGTATTGATTGTATAGAATTGATGATAATAAAAAGGCCAATCTTATTTCTGATAAATCAGAAAAGATTGGCCTTTTTATTAAAAGAATTAAAATTATAATGTTTTTAACACTTCATTCATATTTCTAACAGCATCAGCACTCTTATTGAAAGCAGCTTGCTCTTCTTCGTTTAATTTGAAATCTAAGATTTTTTCCCATCCGTTTTTACCAATCACCACAGGCACGCCTAAGCAGATATCTGTTTGTTCGTATTCACCCTCCAGGGCTACACAACAAGTAAATAATTTCTTCTCATCGCGTAAAATACTTTCCACTAAAGCGGCTCCTGCTGCACCTGGTGCATACCAGGCAGAAGTACCAATTAATTTAGTTAAAGTAGCACCACCCACCATAGTGTCAGCTACAATTTGATCTTGTTGTTCTTTGGTAAGGAAATTAGTTACTGGAGCACTGTTCCAAGTTGCATGACGAATTAAAGGAATCATGGTAGTATCGCCATGACCACCAATTACTACAGCATTTAAATCAGCAGGACTGCAACTTAAATGTTGACTCAATTGATATTTGAAACGTGCACTATCTAATGTACCACCCATTCCAATAATACGGTTCTTAGGTAAACCTGTAGATTGTAATGCTAAGAAAGTCATGGTATCCATCGGATTACTAATCACGATGATGATTGCATCAGGAGAATATTTCAGAATATTTTCAGCTACGCCTTTTACAATTCCTGCGTTAGTACCAATTAAATCTTCACGAGTCATTCCTGGTTTACGAGGTATACCTGAAGTAATTACCACTACATCAGAACCAGCAGTTTTGCTGTAATCGTTGGTGCTACCGCTGATGCGAGTGTCAAAACCCAATAATGCAGATGTCTGCATCATATCTTGTGCTTTACCTTCTGCTAATCCCTCTTTGATATCGAGGATAACCAATTCCTGTGCTAAAGCAGCACGGGCAATATTATCGGCACAGGTTGCACCCACGGCACCAGCACCTACTACAGTAACTTTCATAAAAGAAGCTATTTAAAGTTTGATTAATTTTTTTTCGTCGTAAAGGTACTACTAGATAAATTCTTAAAGATGATAAAAATCAATTAATTAAGTTTTAACACAGGTAATAATTCCTTCATCTCAGCCCCACCTTCAAAAGCCTTTATGAAAAGGTTGTTTTTGTCATAAACCGCCACAAATGGGGTGAATTTAACGCGATAAAAACTGGGTAATTTATAATCTAAATCTCTGCCCATGAATATATTATGGTATTTGCTTAATTCATATTTCACATAGAATTCAGAAATTTCAGGCATTGATTTATAGCTTACCCAAACAAAATTTACTTTATTAAATTTATCAATGTTTTTAATGATCTCTTTTATTTCATGCTGGCAGTGCCCGCAATCTGGTGCGAAATAAACGATTACCGTATTATCTTTTTTTGGAAGCTGCTCTTTCGAAAACCAGGTATTATCGAGCCGCATTATTTTAAATGCCGGCATCCGATTATCCTTTTTATATGGTGGAATAGTATCAAAAGGTGCTTGTGCAGGTAGGCTAATTGCACAAAATGTAAGCATACAAAAAACAAATAGTTTTTGTAACATAATAATATCTTTTTCTATTTTGATCGTTTATTGGGTAAATCATCATTTGCTTCGAGCATACGCATGTGTTTTGCATCTTGTAAAAATTCAGATGCAAAGATGAAATCGTTCAATAATGTATCGTTGCTAAAGATGATGTCTTTATTGGTTCCCTCCCACTGTTTTTGTCCATTATACAGATACACAATATGGTCTCCAATTTCCATCACACTATTCATATCATGGGTAATTACAATTGTTGTGATCTTGAATTCATCTGTGATTTCTTTGATGAGTTTATCAATAACCATCGAGGTTTGTGGATCCAATCCTGAATTGGGTTCATCACAAAAAAGATATTTCGGATTCAATACAATGGAACGAGCAATGCCTACTCTTTTTTTCATTCCACCACTAATCTCTGAAGGAAATCTGGTATGTGCATCTTTCAGATTCACCCGATCAAGTACTTCATCAACACGGCGCATTTTTTCTGCACGTGTCCATCTGGTAAACATATCCAAAGGAAACAAAACATTTTGTTCCACCGTCATTGAATCGAATAAGGCAGTACCCTGAAACAACATGCCAATTTGCTGGCGTAATTGTTTGCGGGTATCATTGTCCATCGAAAACATATCTGCGCCATCATAAATAATATGACCCGCATCTGGTTTAAAAAGTCCTACCATGCATTTGGTTAGAACAGTCTTGCCGCTTCCACTTGTGCCAATAATTAAGTTGCACTTCCCAGGCTCCATTACAGCGCTAATGTCGTTTAGGATAACCCGATTGCCAAACTGTTTGAATATGTTTTTTATCTCAATCATGCGTATGCAAACTACATTTTTGTTCTATAAGACCGTAATTTGGTTTCTTAACAAGTCGCTAAATTCATCCCTTTTTCTAATAAGCGAAGCTTTTCCGTCCAAAACAAGCACTTCAGCAGGTTTGTAACGAGCATTATAATTACTCGACATTTCAAATCCGTATGCTCCTGCATTATAAATAGCCAGAAAATCTCCTTCTCTTACTTCATGTAAATGTCGGTCTGTTCCAAAAGTATCTGTTTCACAAATATTGCCCGTAACCGTATAGGTTTTTATTTCGCCTTCGGGGTTACTAATATTGGCAATTCTATGAAAAGCATCGTACATCATTGGACGGATCAAATGGTTCAAGCCGGTGTTCACACCAGCAAAAACAGTATCCTGTGAGGTTTTCAACACATTCACTTTGGCTATTAAATAACCAGATTCACTTACCAAATATTTCCCAGGTTCAAACCAACACTGAAATTTCTTTTGATGTTTCATTTCTAAATTGCCCAGAAATTTTTCAATTTCTTTTCCTAAAACTGCGATATCGGTTAAATGGTCGCGTTCTTTATAAGCCACTTTAAATCCACCACCGAGGTCTAAAAATTCCAGCTCAGGAAAATGCGGCACTAAATCAAAAAAGACTTCAGCCACTTTCATAAATACGGAAACATCTTTTATTTCACTTCCGGTATGAATGTGTAAACCACGGATAAATATTTGATGTTCTTGAACAAGCTGCAGAATTTCATCGACCTGTTCAATAGGGATTCCAAATTTACTATTGCTATGCCCGGTAGAAATTTTAAGGTTTCCACCTGCCATAATATTCGGCCGTAATCGAATACCAACTGGATAACTATGTCCATATTTTTTCCCAAATTTTTCAAGGTTGGATAAGCTATCGATATTGATATTAATTCCTAAGCCCAGGGCTTCTTCAATTTCAGTAAAGTCAATTCCATTACTGGTATAAAGTACATTTTCTGGTTTAAACCCTACATGTAATGCAAGGTGTGCTTCATTAACCGAACTACAGTCGATCGAACAACCAATAGAAAGGATATGTTTAAGAATATTGATGTTGGTGAGCGATTTACATGCGTAGAAAAACCGGGTATTCGAATTCACAAATGCGCTTTGCAAATTTCTAAATTGGGCCGTTATTTTATCGGCGTTGTACACATATAAAGGAGTTCCGTAAGTATTAGCGATACTGCATAACAGTTCTGCTGACAATTCTTGCTGCATCCTGCGAAGATAATTGTCTTAAGCCATGGTCTAAAAAAATGTAGAAATTATTCTGGTTTTTCTTCGGGATCTGTTTCTTCAGCTGGGCCATCAGCTGCATCCTGATCTTTAGATTCGGATGCATTTTCTTCTGTGTTAGCATCTTCTTCCGGAATGATCAATTCACCATCCTGGTTTACTGCAATGGCAGAAATGTGTTCAGTAGGGGCTTCATCCTCTAAAGATTCATTTCCGATATGTTCGGCAAGGGGTTGATTTGTAAAATCTTCTGGGCGTGTACCTTCAACCAATTGTTCGGCTAAGACCTCACTGATCTTGGGAAGATCAGCGGCACTATTTATACCGAAATAGTCCATGAAATTTTTAGAAGTTGCGTATACCAATGGTTTGCCGGGAGCGTGCTCGTTTCTGCCACTGATTAATATGAGTTCTTTTTCTAGTAATTTCTGGATACTATAATCGCTATTCACACCACGGATGGCTTCAATCTCTCCTTTGGTGATGGGTTGTTTGTAAGCGATTATGGCTAAGGTTTCTAAAGCTGCATTGGATAATCGTTTTAGAAATTTATCGCCATTTAACTGTGCAATAGTTTTATGATAGTCTTTCTTAGTAAGGAACTGCCAACCACCACCACTTTCCTTTACTTCAAATGGATAGAATTCAGAATCATATTTTTCTTTGATGCCTTCCAATGCACTCTCTACTTGGTCTAACATGATGCGCTCTTCTAAAAAGCCAAAGCTGTTATTGATCAGCTCAACTATGTCTAGTGAGGTAAGTGGTTTATCACTTGCAAAGATCAAAACTTCAATATGGGGTATGATGGTGCTAATTTCCAATGTCTGAATTTCTATTGTGATATGTAAGATACCGATTTTGCATTATCCCTGCAATGCAGCAGCACCACTTACTATTTCTGTTAACTCAGTTGTAATTGCAGCCTGACGGGCGCGGTTATAACTAATTTTAAGTGATTTTAATAATTCATTCGCGTTTTCACTTGCCTTATCCATGGCAGTCATACGTGCGCCATGTTCGCTGGCATTTCCATCTAAAACAGCTTTGTATAATTGTGTATTGAGAATTTTAGGCATTAATTCTGCAATCAATACTTCTACTTCTGGTTCGAACAAAAAGTCTGCGTTTTTATGACCAGCAGGTGTAGCAACTTTAGGAATTGGTAAGAATTGCTCTGCCACAAATACTTGTGTAGCCGCATTTTTAAATTCACTGTAGATGAGCTCAATAGCATCGTATTCTTTATTTTCAAAAGCCTTCATTGCAGCTTGAGCAGCAGCCTGAACGGTTTCGAATTTCAAGTTTAAGAAAACATCTTTGTAAGTATCGTTTGTTTTATATCCAGATTTAGTTAATGCTTCAAATCCTTTTTTACCAATATTCCAGATATGAACATTTCCTTTGCCTGCCTGTTCAGGATATTTTTCTGCAATAGTAGCTTTTGTAAGCTTTACTAAGTTTGCGTTATAACCTCCACACAAACCCCTATCGCTTGTAACTACAATCAATAACACATTTTCAACCGTTCTCACTTCAGCTAATTTCAGCGAAATACCACCGTCTATGCTACTCACAATATTGCTTAGCATTTCCTGTAATTTTTTGGCGTAAGGACGCATTTGAGTAATGCTATCTTGGGCACGACGTAATTTGGCAGCACTCACCATTTTCATGGCTTTGGTAATTTGCTGGGTGCTTTGTACACTCTTGATCCTATTACGTACTTCTTTTAATTGGCCTGCCATATCTTAATTTTCAAGTTTCGGGTTTATTATACGGGCTTGCATACCCGGTTTTGGGTTGCAAAAGTAGCAGAAACACCCTGAAATTCCATCCTTTTCGCTAAAAATCGCGGCATGTGGAAAAAATTAGCCTAAACCAGCTTAGCTGACTGCCATTTTTCACTTATCAATTTTAAAGCGGAAGTACCAAACCGACTCCGTTTGCTGTAGTGGCAAATTGTAGATTACCCAGGTATTTATTTAATAATTGACCGTTTTGCCGGTGCTCTATGTATTGAATAATGTCAAACACCAATAAAAAACTCCCCTGTAACATCAAACTACCCCCATAGCCCTTGGTTTGATCATTCAACTTATTGGTACCACGTTCCCTTAAATATAGACCTGAGGTAATATAAGTGAGGTCAAGTCCTGTATTGAGTAATAGTAAAGATTCTATTTTCTGTTGCTGGCGTAAATTCTGGTAAAGACTCAATTTTTTATTCACCTGTTTACGTACCTCAAAAAGTCCGTAGCCTGCAATAGCCAGGTTTATGATATTGAAATAAGCATTCATTTGATGGAAATAATGGGGCGAGCCCTGCAAATTTCCAGCAGAAATACTGCCCTGAACCAAATTCGCACCAGACCAGGCTAAGAGTATGGTCAAATTTGTTTTATTTAAAACAGCTCTTCTTTGTGCAACAGAGTCGGGAATGGATATAGGTTTTACACTATCTGTCTTTATAAAAGAACTGTCCATTCCTTTTTTCAACAGGGTATCCTTAGAAACGCTTCCGCTGGTATCAATTAATACAATTTGAGCTGTGGTTTGAAGGGCGAAAAGGCCTATAAAACAAAAAAGATAGAATGCTTTCATCGCCATAAAAGTAAACACAGAAAAAACAGTTTAAGGGAGACCCATCAAAATTTACAAAATATTAGTGTTTTAGGAATTAGTGCCGAATGGTCCTGCTCTATCTAAAATCTTTACCTTTATGTCCTTTTGAAAAAAAACTTGCTGACATTTTGACGAAATCTTTCAAATAGCATCGTTTTTGACAAAAATCACTCAGTTGCTAAAACCACAAATAAACGTATTATCCAATATTATTATATGTTGAAATTTATTTCTAAGTTATTCGGGGGAAGTAAGAGTGAGAAAGATGTACAATCCATCATGCCTATTATTCAGAAGGTGAGTACTCATTTTCAGGAATTGCAAGGCCTTTCTAACGATGCTATAAGGGCAAAAACGTTAGAATTTAAAGAGCGTATCAAATCGCATCTGAAAACCATCGATGATGTAATTGCAGAAAAAAATGCAGAAGCCGAAGCGCTTCCTATTAATGATATACACGGACGTGATACCATTTATCAGGAAGTAGACAAATTAAAGAAAGAACGGAATAAGAAAATTGAAGAAGCACTAGCGTTGATTCAACCAGAGGCTTTTGCGGTGGTAAAAGAAACTGCCCGACGTTTTAAAGAAAATGCAGAGCTGGTTAGCACTGCTACCGATTTGGATAGAAACTTAAGTGTAAAGAAAGATTATGTAAAGATCGAAGGCGATAAATCGATTTTTAAAAATACATGGACTGCAGGTGGTGGTTCTGTTACCTGGAATATGGTGCACTATGATGTGCAGTTAATTGGAGGAAGTGTTTTGCATTCTGGAAAGATTGCTGAAATGGCAACTGGTGAGGGTAAAACATTGGTGTCTACATTACCAGCTTACTTAAATGCATTAGCTGGTGAGGGTGTGCATATTGTTACGGTGAACGATTATCTGGCACGAAGAGATAGTGAATGGAATGGAACCATTTTTGAATGGTTAGGAATTACAGTGGATTGTATTGATAAGCATGAACCAAATAGTGAGGCCCGTAGAAATGCCTATTTAGCGGATATTACATATGGTACCAATAATGAATTTGGTTTCGATTATCTGCGCGATAATATGGTGCATACTCCAGAAGAAATGGTACAGCGTAAACACCATTTTGCTATGGTGGATGAAGTGGATTCTGTATTGATTGATGATGCGCGTACTCCTTTAATTATTAGTGGACCTATTGGCCACAACACAGGAGAGCAGCAGTTCTTCGATTTGAAACCAAGAATTGAAAAGTTAGTAGATGCTCAAAAAAGAGCTACTAATCAATTCTTAAACGAAGCCAAGAAAAAAATCACAGAAGGTAATGATGATCCGAAAGATGGTGGATTAGCACTATTCCGTGCCCACCGTGGTTTACCAAAGAATAATGCCTTGATTAAATTTTTGAGTGAGCCTGGAATTCGTGTAAAATTGCAAAAATCTGAAAACTATTATTTAGCAGATCAGAGTAGGGAAATGCCTATTGCAGATCAGGAATTATTTTTCTATATCGATGAAAAAAATAACTCAGTTGAACTTACTGATAAAGGAATCGGATTAATTACAGGTGCTGGTGAAGATCCGAATTTCTTCGTGCTTCCTGATATTAGTGTGTCTTTAGCACAAGTAGAAAATGAAACTGCATTAACAATAGAAGAAAAATTACACCGCAAAGAATCAATCATTAATGATTATTCTGTAAAGGCAGATCGGATTCATACTGTACAACAATTATTGAAAGCTTATACCTTATTCGATAAAGACATTGAATATGTGGTAATGGAAGGTGCTGTAAAAATTGTAGATGAACAAACGGGTCGTATCTTGGATGGAAGAAGGTATTCAGATGGATTACACCAGGCGATCGAAGCAAAAGAAAATGTAAAAATTGAAGCAGCTACCCAAACCTACGCTACGGTTACTTTGCAGAACTATTTTCGTATGTACCACAAATTATGTGGTATGACGGGTACTGCAGAAACAGAAGCAGCAGAGTTATGGGATATCTATAAATTAGATGTGGTTACTGTACCAACCAATGTAATTGCCATTAGAAAAGATGAGCAGGATTTGGTATTCAAAACCAAGCGCGAAAAGTTCGGAGCTGTTATTGATGAGATTGTAAAATTAAGAGAAGCCGGAAGGCCTGTTTTGGTAGGTACTACTTCAGTGGAAGTAAGTGAATTGTTGAGTCGTATGTTGCGCCAAAAACAAATTCCTCATAATGTATTGAATGCAAAACAACATGCCAGAGAAGCACAGGTAGTAGCAGAAGCTGGTTTTGCAGGTGCAGTAACGATTGCAACTAACATGGCGGGTCGTGGTACCGATATTAAACTAGGACCTGGAGTTAAAGAAGCAGGTGGGTTAGCTATTTTAGGTACAGAACGTCATGAATCAAGACGTGTTGATCGTCAGTTAAGGGGCCGTGCCGGACGCCAGGGTGACCCGGGATCTTCTTTATTCTTCATCTCTTTGGAAGACGATTTGATGCGTATGTTTGGAAGCGAACGTATTGCAAAAGTGATGGACTTTGCCGGGTACAAAGAAGGGGAAGTAATTCAGCATAGTATGATTACAAAATCCATCGAACGTGCGCAGAAAAAAGTAGAAGAAAACAACTTCGGGATCCGTAAACGATTGCTGGAATACGATGATGTTATGAATAAGCAACGTACAGTTATTTATAGCAAACGTAACCACGCTTTATTTGGAGAAAGATTGGCTTTGGATTTAGATAATGCATTGTATTCTGTGGCAGAAGGATTGATTAGTTCATTTAAAGAACAAAACGATCATGAAGGATTCAGACTTGCAGTTATTGTGAATTTTGGTATTGATTCCAGCATTACGGCGGACGAATTATCAAGAGGAAATGAAACAGATTTATCTGAAAAATTATATAGCGAAGCAGTAGCAAATTATGAGCGTAAAAAAGCCGGCTTAGCTGAACAAAGTGTTCCTGTATTCAAGAATATCAGAAAAGATCAGGGTGCACATATTGAAAACGTAATTGTACCATTTACAGACGGACGTCGAGTGATTCAGGTATTAGCACCATTGGATAAAACATTACAAACAGCAGGTGTAGAATTATTAAATGCACAGGAAAGAACCTGCACACTTGGTTTTATTGATGATGCTTGGAAAGAGCATTTACGTGCCATGGACGATCTGAAACAGAGCGTACAAACGGCTACCTACGAACAGAAAGATCCATTGGTGATTTATAAAATGGAGGCTTTCGATTTGTTTAAGAAAATGGACGGTGAAGTAAATCGCGAAATCGTTCAATTCCTTTGCCATTCTGCGATTCCATTGAACGAAGGCGATACGGTGAAAGAAGGCCGTCAGCAAAAAACTGATCTGAGTAAAATGAAAACGCAGAAAGAAGATATTGATCAGGCTCCTACTGAAAACGATTATTACGATCCTACTCCTGTAAAACAACAACCTGTTCAGGTTGGTCCAAAAATTGGCAGAAATGATCCATGCCCTTGTGGAAGTGGAAAGAAATTTAAATCATGTCATGGTAAAGACGCGTAATAAAAGTAAAAAGTAAAAATAGTTAACCCTGGCCTTTAGGCTAGGACACCCAACTTCTGTGTGACATTAAAAGCCCTGCCCCTCAATATGGAGCAGGGCTTTTTATTAAATAGAGTTTATTTCTTTAGCTACCTTTGCTCTTCAATTAAATTGTATGAAATTGAACCGATATATCGACCATACCGTATTAAAGCCAACCACATTGGTTTCCGATATTGAAAAGTTGTGTGCAGAAGCCATTCAATATCAGTTTGCTGCCGTTTGTATACCGCCGAATTTTGTAAAAAAAGCAAAAGCACTTACTGAGGGAACAATTGTAAAAGTGGCCACTGTAATCGGTTTCCCTTTTGGATATTCTGCTGTGGAAGCTAAGATTGCAGAGATTGTTTTGGCCATGGTGGATGGTGCTGATGAATTAGATGTTGTATGTAGTATCTCCGCCATCAAAAACAAGGACTTTACCTATATAGCAAACGAGATCAATCATATCATGCCCATAGTGAAAAGCAAGGGGAAAACCATTAAAGTAATCATTGAAAGTGGAGTATTAACTGATGAAGAAATCATTGCCTGTTGTGATATTTATGGAGCAGCAGGGATTGATTATTTAAAAACTTCAACTGGATATGCAGAGAAAGGAGCAAGTGTTGCTGCTGTTAAATTGTTCCGATTACACCTGCCAGCACATGTTCAAATAAAAGCTTCAGGTGGTATTCGGAAATATGCATTTGCAAAGGAATTGATAGATGCAGGTGCAACTCGCCTGGGTTGTAGTGCAGGAGTAGCGATTGTTGAAGGAACTCCTGCTACTGATTCGGGATATTAATTTTATCTTACAGTAGAAACGCTAATTTCAAAATTCAAAATTCAAAAAATGTTGAAGGGATTATTTGCCATTGTTATGTTTTTTGGATCTGGCTATTTTGCTGCAGCCAGTTCAGTTAAGGATACCATCATTGTACATAAAGATGCAAGAATGGATGTATTAACCAGCAAGCAAATTTTAGCCAATAAAAAAGCGTCTCTTCAAACAAGTACTGGTCAGTATAAAGGTTACCGTGTTCAAGTAGTTAGTACATCAAATAGAGATCAGGCATTTAAGGTTAAAGGAGAATTATTGAGCCGTTTTCCAGAACAGAAATCATATGCCTTGTTTCAGTTGCCCAATTTTAAAGTGAGAATCGGTAATTTTTTAAAAAAAGCTGATGCCGAAAAGTTTAAATTACAATTACAGAAATTTTATTCAACCGGCGTTTTTGTAGTAGAAGATGCTATTGATTATACACCCACAAAAGAAGAAGAGGAACAATTACTTCAACAATAATTTTTCATGGAACTGAAACAGAGCATTCAAGAAAAGGCAAAGCATTATTCCCAAAAATTTATTCAGATTCGAAGGCACTTGCATGCACATCCGGAACTTAGTTACCAGGAATTTGAAACAAGTCAGTTTGTGCAAACACAATTGCTTGAAATGGGTATTCCTTTTGAAACAATCGCAACTACCGGGTTATTGGGAATTATCAAAGGAAAAAATCCAGAGGCACGCGTAATAGCATTGCGCGCCGACATGGATGCATTACAAATTACTGAAGAGAATGAAGTAAGTTATTGCTCGCAAAATACCGGTGTTATGCACGCATGCGGTCATGATGTACATACAACCATTTTACTGGGAGCTGCCCAAATTTTACACGAATTAAAAGATGAATGGGAGGGCACCATTAAATTATTATTTCAGCCTGGAGAAGAAAAAAATCCGGGCGGTGCGAGTTTTATGATACGGGATGGTGCATTGGAAAACCCAAAGCCATCAGGCATCATCGCATTGCACGTTCATCCAGGGCTAGATTTTGGAAAACTCAGTTTTAGAAAAGGCAGGGTAATGGCAAGTGCCGATGAAATTTATATGACCATCAAAGGAAAGGGTGGGCATGCCGCTGCACCGCAATTAACGGCCGATACTATTTTAATAGCATCACAGTTGATTGTTAGTTTGCAACAAATCATCTCTAGAAATAATAATCCACTTTTTCCTTCGGTATTGTCTATCTGTTCTATTCAAGGCGGACATACAACGAATGTAATTCCAACGGAAGTAAAGTTGAAGGGTACCTTTCGTGCAATGGATGAAGCATGGAGATTTAAAGCGCATGAATTGATTCTCAAACAATCGAAGGGGCTGGTAGAATCGATGGGCGCTGAATTAGATATTTTAATTGATGTAGGTTATCCAACAGTTGATAATGACCCTTTGTTTACAGAAAAAAACTGGCAATTGGCGAATGAGTGGATGGGTATCGAAAATGTACAAGAAACAGAAGTTCGGATGGGTGCTGAAGATTTTGGGTATTATACACAACAAATACCAGGATGTTTTTTTCGTCTTGGTGTTCGTAATATTGAAAAAGGTATCGTGCACAATGTGCATACGCCGAAATTTGATATTGATGAAAGAGCAATAGAAACTGGAATAGGAATCATGGCATGGCTGGGTGCAAGATCTGGTCTTTAAAATTATATTATGTCGAAACAAGCCGATTTAAGAAGAGAACAAGCCTTGGAATACCATGCAAATGGAAGGCCAGGTAAAATTGAAGTAGTGCCCACCAAAGAAGCAAAGACCCAAAGGGATTTGAGTTTGGCTTATAGCCCTGGTGTTGCCGAACCTTGTAAAGAAATATTTAATAATGTAGAGGATGTTTATAAGTATACTGCTAAGGGAAACCTGGTCGGTGTAATAAGTAATGGTACCGCGGTTTTAGGACTTGGCGATATTGGTCCGGATGCCAGTAAACCTGTGATGGAAGGGAAAGCTGTATTATTTAAAATTTTCGCAGACATTGATGTTTTCGATATTGAGATCAACGAAAAAGACCCTGAAAAATTTGTACAGATTGTTAAGTCACTCGAACCCACATTTGGAGGAATTAATTTAGAAGATATCAAAGCTCCTGAATGTTTTTATATTGAGCAGCAACTGAAGGAGCAAATGAATATTCCTGTGATGCACGATGATCAGCACGGTACCGCCATTATTAGTAGTGCTGCAATGTTAAATGCCCTGGAATTGCAAAAAAAGAAGATCGATAAGGTTCGATTTGTGATTAATGGTGCGGGTGCTGCTGCCATGGCTTGTATACAATTATATGTGGCATTAGGTGCAAGGTATGAGCATTTCATAGTGTTCGATAAAGATGGTGTGTTGCACGAAGGCAGAACAGACCTTGGTCCGATCAGGCAAAAATTTGCCGTTAAAAAATCGGATTGGACTTTAGAAACAGCCATGAAAGATGCTGATGTATTTCTTGGCTTAAGTGTAGGTAATGTAGTAACGAAAGATATGATTCGGTCGATGGGCAGGAACCCGATTGTTTTTGCGATGGCAAATCCCGATCCTGAAATTACTTATCCGGATGCAGCAAGTGTGCGTAAGGATATTATTATGGCCACTGGTAGAACAGATTTTCCAAATCAGGTAAATAATGTATTGGGCTTCCCCTATATTTTTAGAGGAGCATTAGATGTAAGAGCAAAACAGATCAATGAAGCAATGAAACTTGCTGCAGTAAGGGCTTTGGCGGATTTAGCCAAAACCGCAGTTCCTGATATTGTGAACATGGCTTATAACCAGCAGAACATGAGTTTTGGTCCTGAATATATTATTCCAAAACCACTGGATCCAAGATTATTAGCCACAGTAGCACCTGCAGTTGCAAAAGCAGCCATTGATTCCGGGGTTGCACAGAAAACAATTGATAATTGGGAAGCCTATGCGTTGGAATTAAATAAGCGACTAGGATTAGACAATCAGTTGATGCGTGTGATAGGTAATAAAGCCAGAAAAGGGCCAAAACGTTTGGTATTTGCAGAAGCCGATAATCAGAAAATTTTAAAAGCGGCAAGTATCGTTTACGACGAAGGTCTGGCATATCCGATATTGTTAGGAGATCCTGCAAAAATTCAGGAGATCGCTGAACAGAATAATATTGATTTAACAGATATTCCAATCATTGATCCAAGAAATGACTTGAATAAAGAAAAGCGTCACCAATACGCTGATTTATTTTTCAAGAAACGTCAGCGTAGGGGTGTGAATTATTATGAAAGCACCAAGCTGATGAAAGATCGCAACCACTATGGCTGTATGATGGTTGAAACAGGTGATGCGGATGCTATGTTATCTGGATTAACTAAAAACTATGCAGAAGCTATTCGCCCTGCACTGCAAACTATTGGAACGGAAGAGGGTGTAAAGAAAATTGCGGGAATGTATTTATTACTTACCAAGAGAGGTCCGTTATTTCTTGCCGATACAACAGTAAACTTTAATCCAACAGCAGAAGAATTAGCGGATATTACCATGATGGTGGCAAAGGAAGTTCGCAATTTTAATTTAACGCCACGCATTGCGATGTTGAGTTATAGTAATTTTGGAAGTAGTGATTCACCCGAAGCACGCCTGGTTGCCCAAGCTACAAAAATCTTAAAACAAAGAAATCCTTCCTTAATTGTGGATGGTGAAATGCAGGGTAGTTTAGCTTTTAATAAGGAAGTTTTGAAAGATAACTATCCTTTTAGTGAATTGGTAGATGAAGAAGTGAACGTATTAATTTTCCCTAACCTTACTTCAGGAAACGTAACTTACAATTTATTAAAAGAGATTGGTGGAGCTGATGCCATTGGTCCTATTTTGTTAGGTTTAAAAAAACCAGTGCACGTTTTGCAATTGGGTAGCAGTGTTAGAAATATTATCAACATGGCTATCGTGGCAGTGGTAGATGCACAGCTGAAATGCAAGGGAGACATTGACGAGGTTGTGCAAACAAGTAGCTGGTGGAAACGCTTGAAGAAAAAAAATAAATAAAAGATATTTTTAAATTAGCAGCATGACATTTTTTACGCATTTTGGTTCCTATTTGCTGATGTTGAAGGGGATGTTTACAAAGCCCGAAAACTGGCGTATGTATTGGAAAGAATTCATGCATCAATGTGTTGAAATTGGCATTGGCGCATTACCCATTGTAGTAATCATTTCTATATTTCTAGGTGCTGTAACTACTGTACAAACAGCTTATCAGTTAGTGAGCCCACTTGTAGCAGCATCTACAATTGCACAAATTGTGCGGGATAGTATGATTTTAGAATTATCTCCCACCGTATTAAGTATTGTATTAGCAGGAGTAGTGGGAAGCAAAATTGCCAGCGAATTGGGTAATATGCGAATTAGTGAACAGATTGATGCTTTAGAAATCATGGGTATCAATTCAAAAAGCTATTTGATACTACCTAAAATTTTAGCAGCTCTTTTGGTAATTCCTTGTTTAATTGTGATCTCTGCTGTATTGGGTATTTGGGGCGGCAGAATGGCCGGCAGCATGTCTGGCATTTTAGCCACAGATATTTTTGATACAGGTCTTAGACAAAATTTGAATTTATACAATATCAATTTCTCTATGTACAAGGCTTACACTTTTGCATTTATCCTAAGTTCGGTTCCTGCGTATTTTGGCTACAATGTAAAAGGTGGCGCACTTGAAATTGGAAGAGCCAGTACTTCTGCAGTGGTAGTTAGTTGTATTTTAATTCTAGTGGCAGATTATGCATTGGCAGCAATATTGTTATAAAACTGCCTCACAAAACATTGATCACTACCCTTACACAAATTTTATAGAATTTTAAAAAACATACGATGCCAATAAGAATGGTTGATGACGAAAATGATCAGTCGAGCAATGATTCTGGAGATGTAAATAGCAGTGGTAGCAGTGGCGGTAATGGTGGCGGTGGTTTGTTTCAGTTTCTTCCTTTTATCATTGGATTATTATTTCGAAAACCAATTTTATTATTGGTGGTTGTAATTATTGGAGGAGTTATTTATTTCACTTCAGGTAGCCAGGGATTTAGCAGATTGCAAAACGTGGCGCAACTTGCTACTGGTGGTATTCTCGATCCCAAACATTTTGATAAAGCAGAAGTGTATGAGGGTTTGGATGAATCTAAAAATGATTTGCCAGAAGCAGTATCACTTTTAAAATTTGCACCTAAAAGACTTAATCAAGGACATCAGGGAAGTTGTGTTGCCTGGAGTAGTGCTTATGGAGCTCGAACAATTTTGCAATCAGTAAGTACCGGAGAAGATCCTGATAAAGTGGCGTTTAGCCCTTCATTTTTATATAATCAAATTGGTCTGGATGGCTGTCAGGGTAGCTATATCATCAAGGCTATGGAAAATATGACAGAAGATGGGGCTGTACCATTTAACGCGTTTCCATATGATGAGAATGATTGTAGTCGAAAGCCAGATGGTTCCTTGAAAGCATCTGCCCAGCAATTTAAAATGAAAGGCTTTAATCGTTTAACTGATGGTGAAAGCGTTCGTAATTTGAATTTACATGCTATTAAAGAACACCTGGCACACGATGCACCTGTGGTTATTGGCATGTTAGTGGGAGGTTCTTTTATGCAGGATATGATGGATAAGGAAATTTGGGAACCCACTAGTGATGATTATACTTTGATGGGCTTTGGTGGACACGCACTTTGCATTATTGGTTATGATGATCGTAAAGCGGGTGGTGCATTTGAAATCATGAATAGCTGGGGACCAGAGTGGGGCAAAGATGGTGTTGCATGGGTTAAGTATAACGACTTTAAAAGATTTGCAAGAGAAGCCTATGGTTTAAATCCATTAATAAAAACTGGTGCAGCAGTTGTGAATCAACTTAGTTGCAGTATTGGTTTAGTGGATGCAAAAACGAAACAATATTTTCCGCTTCAATTGGTTTCTGATAATATTTTTGAAACAAGTACACCTATTGCAAAGGGAACCGGGTTTAAAATAGAGGTTAAAAATAATACGGATTGCTATGTGTATGTATTAGGAAAAGAAACAGATGGAAGTAGTTATGTTTTATTCCCGTATCCTCTAAAAGAAGATGCTACAAAAACAAAATTTTCTCCATACTGTGGCATTACAGGATATCGTTTATTTCCGAAGGGAATGAAATTGATGGCGGATAGTATAGGTAGCAAAGACTATATGGTAGTTGTAATGAGTAAGGAGCCTTTGAATGTGTTTGAATTAAATAAACGTGTAAACGATAACCGGCAATTGGGTTTTGAAACAGCCGTAAATAAAGCGGTAAGATCTTCTTCAGTTTCTGATGTTAAGTTTAGTGGTGATGGAAATAGTATGAGCTTCAGCACCACATTAGAAGGAAAAAATGCAGTAGCTTGTGTTGTGGCTATTGATAAGAAATAAATATCCTGACATATAATTTTATCCAGTGAATCCTCAATTTTCAAAATTTCAAAAAATCATCTTGCACCCGCTTAAGTTTTGGTTCTTTCTTTTCATGAAATTACCTGCAGCCTGGATAGCAGGATTGAGAATGAAAAAATTTGAAGCAGATGAATCGATAGTTACTGTGTCTTATAAATGGTTAACACAGAATCCGTTTCAGTCTATGTACTTTGCAGTACAATCAATGGCTGCAGAAATGAGTACAGGAATGTTGGCGTTTGGACAGGTATATCAAAGAAGCCCGGCAGTTAGTATGTTAGTAGTTGGGATGGAATCTAAGTTTCATAAGAAAGCAACAGATAAAATTGAATTTACTTGTAATGAGGGCCATTTAATTGCCAATACTATTGAAGATGCATTGCAATTAGGGAAGGCGCAAACCATCAAGTGTTATTCAGTTGGTAAAAACCAGGCTGGAGAAGTGGTTTCTGAGTTTTGGGTTACCTGGAGTTTTAAAGCAAAAATAAAATAGTGTTTCATTCATGTAGATTAAATATCCGATTTATTCGGAGGAGGAACGAAAATGAAAATTGCATTTCATGGAGCAGCCAGAACAGTAACTGGCTCCAAGCATTTAATTACTATAAAGTCAGACGTTAAAATATTATTAGACTGCGGAATGTTTCAGGGGATGGGTAAAGAAACAGACGCCATGAATCGGGCATTTGGATTTGATGCATCAGAGGTTGATGTGATGATTCTTTCGCACGCACATATTGATCATACAGGACTGATTCCTAAACTGGTGAGTGAAGGTTTTGAAGGTAAAATTTATTGTACTCCTGCCACCAAAGAATTGGCTGCCATTCTGCTGGAAGATTCTGCAGTGATTCAACGTTCAGATACTAAATTCATTAATAAGCGAAGAGCAAAGCAAGGCCTCCCTTTGTATGAACCATTATATTCGGTAGATGATGTGGCAATTGCTATGAAAGCATTTGAAACAGTTGATTATGATCAATGGAAAACGGTATTGCCCGGAATAGAAGTGATGTTTACAGATGCGGGCCATATCATTGGGAGCGCAGCCGTAAGCTTAAAAATTACCGATAATAATGAGCTTACAAGAATTTGTTTTAGTGGAGATGTAGGTAGGTATCGGGATGTGATCCTAAGATCCCCGGCAGTTTTTCCACAGGTTGATTATCTTTTATTGGAAAGTACTTACGGAAATAAATTACACGACGAAGTTTACAGTACGCCAGATAATTTATTGAAATGGATTCAACATACTTGCATTGTTAAAAAAGGCAAACTAATCATCCCCGCATTTAGTGTGGGAAGAACACAGGAATTATTATATGATTTGAATCAACTATCACTTGAAAAAAGGTTACCCAAAATTCCCATATATGTAGATAGCCCATTGAGTAGGGAAGCCACTCAAATGATTAAAAACTATCCGCAATATTTTAATAGTCGTATCAGAAAAGTGATGGAGAATGATGATGATCCATTCGATTTTGAGGGACTCAACTATATTAAAACGGTTGACGAAAGTAAGAACCTAAATTATCTGGAACAGCCATGTGTTATTATTTCAGCGAGTGGTATGGCGGATGCCGGAAGGGTTAAGCACCATATTATGAATAATATTAGTGGTGCACAGAATACGATTTTAATGGTGGGTTATTGTGAACCGCGCTCACTTGGTGGAAGGCTTGCGAATGGTGATAAAGTGGTTCGGATTTTTGGTGAAGAATTTGATGTTGTTGCTGAAATTGGTTCTCTGAAAAGCATGAGTGCACATGGTGATTATGACGATCTTTGTCAATTTATTAGTTGTCAGGATGCAGCACAGATCAAAACAATTTTCTTAGTGCATGGGGAGTTTGATGTGCAGCAAGATTTTGCAAAACGTTTAGAAAGAAAGGGCTTTAAAGATGTGGAAATCCCCGATTTACATGAAGAAAAAAGTATCTAATTATTTTGTGTAACTAATAAATTTTAATTGATGGCTCTTCCTACGAAAGCATTTTTGTTTGACTTGAATGGTACGATGATTGATGATATGCAGTTTCACTGTAAAGCATGGTTTAATATTTTAAATGATGATTTATCTGCAAATCTTAGTTGGGAGCAAGTGAAGGAACAGATGTATGGAAAGAACACAGAACTACTGATTCGTGTTTTTGGGAAAGACCATTTTACGCAGGAGGAAATGGACAGGCTTTCTGTTGAAAAGGAAAAAAGATATCAAGCTGAATATAGACCTTTATTACAATTAATAGACGGACTGGATGAATTTTTAATCGAAGCTAAAGAAGCCGGAATTAAAATGGGTATTGGGTCTGCAGCAATTCCCTTCAATATCAATTTTGTGTTAGATGGATTGAATTTGCATCATTATTTTACTTCCATTGTAAGTGCAGATGATGTAATTGATAGTAAACCAGATCCGGAAACCTATGTAAAAGGGGCAGCAGAATTAGGTGTTTTACCCGAAGAATGCATTGTATTTGAAGACGCACCAAAAGGTGTGGAAGCTGCTCTGAGAGCGGGCATGAAGGTGGTTGTTTTAACTACTATGCATGAAGCGCATGAGTTTTCGGCTTATCATAATATCATTTGTTTTATTAAAGATTATAAAGAACTTAATTTAAGTAACCTGATCTAAATTGTATGCAAAAAAAATCCTTCCAACCCGAGCAATCGAGTGGAAGGATTTTTTTTGAACTTTATAGTGACCTACCAAAACTTCACATAGAGAGCAGTAATGATAAATAAAATGGTAACAATCAAAACTGTTGTAGAAGGAGCTAGCTTAAACATAGAACGGTCTAACTCAAAAGCCTTCGGATTTATTTTTGGACCGGCCAAACTTACTGCAACCATTGCAATCATGGTAAACAAGAATGCTAAGCCCATACAAATATGGAAAGGGATTTCAAAACCACCTTTGCCATTTGGATATGCCGTATAGAGAAATGTTTCATTCCCAAAAAGACCAGGAGCGAACTCATTAAATAATACAGATAATAAGAAACCAGTTAACAAGCCCACAATTGCGGCTGAGCCTGTAGTTCTTTTCCAAAACATTCCTAAGAAGAACATGGCAAATACACCCGGGCTTATAAAGCCGGTATATTTTTGGATATAAGTAAATCCACCAACACCTCCAATTCCCAATAAGTCGTTCCAGGTAAACAATACAGCCAAAATCATGGCTGCAAAAACTGCGAAGCGGCCAATGTAAACCTGATTTTTTTCATTTGCATCCTTCTGAATATATTTCTTATGGATATCTAAAGTATAAATAGTTGAAATACTATTTACTTTACCAGCAAGTGAGGCTACTATAGCAGCCGTAAGTGCTGCAACAGACAATCCTTTTAAACCTGTTGGTAAGAAGGTAAGCACTGCAGAATAGGCACCATCTTTACCGCCTACTAATTGTGGTAAATGGCCAGATTTATACAACACAAAAGCAGCAATACCCGGAAGCATTACAATGAGGGGCATCATTAATTTCAAGAAACCTGCAAATAAAATTCCGGTTCTGGCAGTTTGCAGATCCGCGCCTAATGCGCGTTGTGTAATATATTGGTTACAACCCCAGTAGTTCAGGTTGATGATCCAAATACCTGCAGCATAAGAAAGTATTCCAGGGAATGTAATATACTTATCGATATCATTTTGTGAAGAAGCTGCATTGGGTCTAGGAATAATCATCTTAAAATGCTCAGGTGCTTCTCTTAATAAAACTTTAAAACCAGCGATGGCATTTTCGCCCACACCAAAATATGAACCCACAGTAGTAAGTGCAATATAGGTGGTTACTAATCCGCCAATAATTAATACAGCAACTTGAATTACATCCGTGTATGCAACCACTTTCATACCACCTAAAGAAATTAATAATGCAAAGATGGAAAGACCAATCATGATGATATGCAGGTAACCACCGCCAGCAATACCATTTATGGCAACTGCGCCTAAATATAAAATAGAAGTAAGGTTTACAAACACATACAGAAATAGCCAAAACACGGCCATGATTAGTGCGGTAGATTCATTATACCTGGTTTTTAAAAACTGAGGCATGGTATAAATCTTGTTTTTTAAGTAAACAGGAATAAACCAAATTGCAATAATGATCAGTGCAACAGCAGCAAGCCACTCATAAGCGGCAACGGCAATACCTAAAAAAAATCCTTCGCCACTCATGCCAATAAATTGCTCAGCAGAAATATTAGAAGCGATTAGTGATGCGCCAATAGCCCACCAAGTAAGGGTTCCTTCTGCAAGGAAATAGGCTTTTGCATCATGTTCGTTTTTTTTGCGTTTTCGATAGATGCTGTAACCGTAACCGGCTACGATGATAAAGTAAATTATAAATACCAGGTAATCTGCAAAGGCAAGGTTTTTATTCATCGTTTTATTTTAAAAATTTGTGGGTAATTTAATTATTTATAAGCGATTTCATTCCATCGTAATTCGTTTTTAAACTGATAGATCGAAGTCTCTTTACCTATCAGCAAATATTCGATCCCTGCCATTTCTGCAAAGTCTTCCATATGGTCTGCACTTAAGCTTTGGCTATAACAGGTATGGTGTGCACCACCCGCTAAGATCCATGCAGCACAACCTGTATGCATATTGGGGTATGGTTTCCATAAAACCCTCGCAACTGGAAGTTTGGGGAGTGGGTTAAATGAAGTAACCGCCATCACTTCATTTACCAATAATCGAAATCTATTACCCATATCCACAATAGAAGCATTGATGGCAGGGCCGGGACCAGAATTAAAAACCAATCGAACCGGATCAGCTTTTCCGCCAATTCCCAATGGATGGATTTCGCAACTAGGTTTTGCATCTGCAATAGATTCGCAAATCTCCAGCATATGTGCGCCTAATACCATTCTGTTATCGGGATTAAAATGATAGGTATAATCTTCCATAAATGAGCAGCCTCCTTTTAATCCGCTTCCCATTACTTTCATGGCTCTTACAAGTGCGGCTGTTTTCCAATCTCCTTCTCCTGCAAATCCATAACCCTTTGCCATTAATCTCTGTGCTGCAATTCCGGGAAGTTGTACTAAACCATGAAGGTCTTCGAAAGTAGTAGTGAATCCTTTGAAATTTCCTTTTACTAAAAAGGCTTCTATTCCTATTTCAATACGGGCAGCTTCTCTTAGCGACGGGTGTTGTGCACCACCCATTTGCAGCGCATCCACCAATGTATATTCTTCTTCATAAACAGCAACAAGCGCATCAATTTCTTTTTCGGTAACCTTATTCATTACTTCAACCAGGTCGCCTACACCATGGGTATTCACCGAATACCCGAATTTCATTTCGGCTTCTACTTTATCTCCTTCTGTAACAGCCACATCCCTCATATTATCGCCAAAACGAACAAACTTGGCAGTTTGCCAATCATGCCAACCAGCAGATGCACGCATCCAGCTATTTATTTTTGAAAGAGATTCACTGTCCTGCCAATGACCCACCACTACTTTTCTATTCATGCGCATCCTCGTCATAATAAAACCAAATTCGCGATCTCCGTGAGCACTCTGATTTAAATTCATGAAGTCCATATCAATCGTAGACCAAGGAATGTCTCTGTTGAATTGTGTATGAAAATGCAAAAGAGGTTTTTGTAAGATCTTTAATCCATTGATCCACATTTTTGCGGGAGAAAATGTATGCATCCAGGTAATTACACCAATACAATTCTTTGCATTATTTGCTTCCTGTATGGTAGCAAATATTTCTTCGGTTGTTTTAACTGTAGGTTTATAAACAACCGTTACAGGTATTTGATCTACTTCATTTAAATAAGCAACTATTGTTTTTGAATTCTCTGCTACTTTTTGTAAAGTTTCATCTCCGTATAATTTCTGACTTCCTGTGATGAACCAGACTTCGAGTTTTTTTAAATTGATCATTTGGTTTTGCTTTCGTTAAGGTAGTATGTTATTTTGTAATGATTTCAGTTGCCGTTATTTTTTCTGGGATCCAAATAGTCATTTCTCCTTTTCCTCTATTAGCCCAGGCATAATAAGGGATTGCGGTAAATGGTTTTGACTGAGTTTTTATTTCTAGTCCATTTGATTGGATTTCAATTTTTGAAGCCTGAGATTTTAAAACCATCACGCCGTTTAAAATATTTGGTTTGAATTCTGCACTTAGTGCTGCATTCTTTGAAAGAATAATATTCGAAGTTTTTCCTCCATTATCTTTCCATTCTGCACAATACATGATGGGGCCTCTTTGTAGGGAAGCCTTACCAATATTTTCTTTTAGTAAACTATCGGAAACAACCCTTCTGGCTTCCATAGGTAATACTACTTTTATTTCATCATTTTTATTCCAAGTTCTATTAAGAATGGCATATCCGTTTAGAACTTGAAATTCAAAAGGTTTTCCATTTACAAGAATGGAAACTGTTGCAGTTGAGTGATCACTAAATTGATAGAGGTTATTGGGAATTGCTTTATTTGAAGCCCATCCTGGTATCCGAATCTGCAAACTAAATGGAATTGCTTGTTCGGTAAGTATGGTAAATTTCAAATGGCCATTCCAGGGATAATTATTCTCTTGTTTAATTTGAATTTTTTTACTGTTTAATTCCAATGAGGCAGTACCTGAAATAAATAAATTGGCATAAATGATGTCTTTCTTTTGTGCATAGATATAACCCGGAATAGAAGGCATTAGGCGAGCAATATTCGTAGGGCAACAAGAACATTCAAACCAACCCGATCTTTCAGCTTCCATATCAGGGTGTTGCAAATAGTGTTGAATTTGCATGGCATTGGTGTAAAAAAATGATTTCCCATCCAAGCCTACACCAGATAAAAATCCATTATAAAGAATTTTTTCCAGTACATCGATATATTGTGCATCGCCATGCAATAAAAACATTCTTTGGTTAAAATAGATATTGGCAATGGCAGCACAGGTTTCATTATAAGCAGTTGCATTTGGGAGTTCATAATTCGCCCCAAATCTTTCGCCGTCGCCAATGGCTCCCACACCGCCTTGTACATACATTTTCTTACCAGTTTCGTTGTTCCAGATTCTATCAACAGCTGCCAACATTTCTTTATCTTCTGTGAGTGCGGCAATATCAGCCATAGCAGAGTAGAGGTAGCCTGCCCTTACCGCATGTCCTTCGGCTTCCTGTTGTTGTTTTACAGGAATATCATCTTGCCAATAAGCACCATTTTTAAAGGAGTCTTTATTCTTCGCATCATAGCCTTTAAAATTACCTCGCTCTTCTATAAAAAATTTCGCGGTATTCAGGTATTCATTTTTACCGGTGATGCGGTATAATTTTACCAAGCCCATTTCAATAATCTCGTGCCCAGGTGCTACATGCCTTTTATCTGGCCCAAATACAGAACAAACCAGGTCTGCATTTTTTAAAGCGATAGTAAGAAGGGTTGTTTTTTTGGTAGCCAGATAGTGTGCCGCTGCTGCTTCATAGAGGTGCCCGGCATTATATAATTCATGGCTATGTTCTCTTTCTTTCTCCCATCTTTCTTTTCCGAAAAATGGATTCACATTTATCTTATCAATGGTACGTGCGGTATATAAATAACCATCTGGTTCCTGCGCATTTGCAATGATTTGAATCATTGAATCTACATAGGCATCCAGCTTTGCATCGAAATGCATGGCTAAAGAAAAAGATGCGCCTTCAATGGTTTTATAAATATCCGTATCATCGAAAGGGTATCGGGTACAGAATTTTCCGGTTTTTGTAGCAGCCATCATAAAGTTCTTTACCCTTCCGGTGCTTTCGCATCTTGCAAATGATGCGGGGATAGTTACTGTTCTATTTGTTTCTATTCTTGGCATCCAGAACCGATCTTGTAAAGTTACTTTCGTAAAATCCAATGCCTGAATAGGATAATCTTTTTGTTGTGCATTAACAACAAATGCAATAGATAAAGTAAGAAACAAAATAATATATTTCATGAAGATGTTTGGGTTCAAAATGTTATTGACCATAATAGGCTGCCGGGCCATGTTTGCGTTCAAAATGTTTTTTGATTAATGACTCTTTTAATCGAGGCGCATTACTATTAATTTGTTCTGTTAAATAAGCCATTCTGGCAAGCTCTTCTAACACAGCTGCATTATATACTGCTTTGCTTGGCGTTTTGCCCCATGTAAAAGGCGCATGATTTCCTACAAGAACCATTTCCACTTCCTGATAACTCAAACCCATTTCCTGGAAATGTTGCATTATTTGAAAACCTGTTTGATATTCATAGTTACCCTCAATCATCTCATCATTCATAGGTGCAGCACATGGAATATCTATTGTTAAGTGGTCGGCATGTGTGGTACCAAAAATCGGGATAGCTCTTTGCGATTGTGCCCAGGCAGTTGCATAAGTAGAGTGGGTATGCACAATACTATTGATCTGTTCCCATTCTTTATATAAAACTGCATGCGTATTAGTATCGGATGAAGGTCTTAGATTTCCTGCGATGATTTCGCCATTAAAATCTACGATCACCATTTTTTCTGGCGACAATTCATCATAGGGAATACCACTGGGTTTAATGGCAAAAACATTCAATTCTCTATCTGCCACACTCACGTTACCAAATGTAAATAACACCAGACCTAGTTTGGGTAATTGCATATTGGCATAATAAGCTTCCTGTTTTATTTTTTCGAATTGTTTCATAAGCTTGTTAATTATATTCGATAAATGCACCTAGTTTTTGATACATCTTCATTCTCTTGGAATAATAGGCCACATTGTTTTGGTTGGGATAATAAGTGGTGTCAAAACCCTGTCCCATCGCTATCATAGCATCATCCACTTTCGCGTATTCGCCTGCTGCAGTGGCAGCAAACATAGCTGCACCTAAGGCGCAGGTTTGTTCACTTTTATGAATTCGGATGGGCATATTCATCACATCGCTCATTACCTGCATAATATAGGCCGACTTCTTAGCAACGCCACCCAAACCTATTAATCCTTTAATAGGAACGCCTTCTTCATTGAAACGATCAACAATGGCTTTTGCACCAAAGCAGGTTGATTCAACAATTGTTTTGAAAATCATTACAGAATCTGAAGAGAGGTTCAAGCCAATGATTCCACACTTGAGTAATTGATTTGCATCAGGCGTTCTTCTTCCGTTTAGCCAATCAGTTGCAATGGGATCGGTTAAAGACAATGGCAATTCATTGGCCTTTCTACTAAGTTCAGAAATTAGTTGTTCAGATAGTTCTTCTGTAAGTTTTGAGATGGTTTCGGGGGCAGTAATTTTTGTTTTAGAAAGTATTTCTATCACAGGTGAAAGGATCATTTTCTTTAACCAGGCATAACTATCTCCAAAAGCAGATTGACCAGCCTCTAAGCCAATCATACCAGGAATTATAGAACCATCTACTTGTCCGCAAATCCCTTTAACCAAAGTATCTTGAATACTCGTTTTTGGAGCAACAAGCATATCGCAGGTTGAAGTGCCCATTACTTTGCTAAGGTGAAAGGGTTCAATTTGTCCGCCTACTGCACCCATATGTGCATCGAATGC
The DNA here is from genome assembly GCA_025363385.1 of Bacteroidota bacterium. GTDB lineage: Bacteria > Bacteroidota > Bacteroidia > Chitinophagales > Chitinophagaceae > Sediminibacterium. The sequence continues at coordinate 28,022 of JANYEA010000046.1, forward strand.
ACCCACTGCCACGATGGTGTCTTTGGATAGTCCTAAATTTTCTGCCCATTCATCCGAAAGCTGACCAGCAGATTTATCTGAAGTAAAAACAGCGGTTCCAAGTTTTTTTACATGACCATCTAGGAGAGGGTCTAAAGAACTAAAAAATTCATTTGGTGGGTATCCTCCAAATTGGTCAGACCATAAACCTTTATGACCAGCTGCACAAACACTTCTTTTTAATTGGGTAGCATCGGCTTTGCCGGTTAATAAAAAAGGAATCCAATCGCAATGTTCTACCCAGGTATAACATGCATTTTTAACCCCTTCATCTGCTCGTAGTATATGTAATAATTTTGCCCAGAACCATTCGGAAGAATAGATTCCCCCCACATATTGTAAATAATTAATGGGAAATTTTGTGGCATGTTGATTAATGGCTGCAGCTTCTTCCACAGCAGTATGGTCTTTCCACAAAACAAACATGGCATTTGGGTTGTCTTCAAATTCTTTTTGTAATGCCAATGGTTCACCCTTACTGTCTACTGCTACAGGGCTACTTCCTGTGGTATCTACTCCAATTGCTTTTACTGAAGATGCTGTATCTGGCCCTGCTTTTTCGATACAGTCTCGAATGGTGAATTGCAAGCCATCAATATAATCTTGGGGGTGTTGACGGAATTGATTTTTGGAGGGTTCACAATATTTACCTTCTTTCCACCTTGGATAATAAAATACAGAGGAACTGATTTCTACCCCATTGCTACTATCAACAAGTATGGATCTAACTGAGTCTGTGCCGAAATCTACTCCTATTACAAATGCTTTTTTGCTCATGATGCATATCTTGTCTATTTCATGTATTTACATGTGTAGACTGTTTTCGGTTTAATAAAATTATAGCCTGTTAAATATTACCGGATTAGGAATAATATTTAAGAAGGCGTGTAGATTAGCAGCATAACGCCGTTTATCCAGTTTATAATAATAAGCGCCCTTTTTTGAGCTCTCTCTATCTTTATCTTTTTGCTTTACCAGTAATTTGGTTGACTGAATTTTTCTGCTAAAATTTCTTTTATCAAACTCTGTATCAAAAATTCCTTCATATAAACTCTGCAACTGCGGTAGCGTAAATTTCTCTGGAAGTAATTCGAAAAGTATGGGATGAAATGCTGACTTATACCGTAAACGCTCCCTGGCTTTTGTTACCATATTATTATGGTCGAATACTAGTTTTGGAATTTTTTTAATCGGGAACCATTCGGCATGGTAATCGGAATTAATTAAATTTTCGAATTTGTGAATGTCAATCAATGCGAAATAGGCCACTGAAATGGTACGTTCATTGGGGTCGCGATCGGGGTGTCCAAAAGCATGTAGCTGCTCCATATAAACACCTTCCAGACCAGTAAGCTGTTTTAGAATACGTGAGCCGCCCCTGTCGAAATTTTCTTTTTCAGTAATGAAACCGCCCATCAAACTCCATTTACCTTTTTCAGGTTCCAGGTCTCTTTTAACCAATAAAATCTTTAATTCGGTTCCATCGAACCCGAAAATGATGCAGTTTACTGCAACAAGTATGCGGAATTGTTTTTGATATTTTGGCATAAATCGTTTTGAAATTTATGCAAGAGTTACGACATAGCGAAAACTTCGGGGATTTATTTTTATAATAAGTGTTGTAAATACATTTATTTATAAAATATAACTACTTTTGACCAGCTATTTTACAAATTTGTTTGAGTGAGCAAGTAAGATTAGCGGTTAAGAAATTGAGCTGGGGGTATTACCCGGCTCGATTTTTTTCATATAACGAAAATGCTATTTATGTCTTACGAAAATCAAACATGTATATCCCGTGTTCAATCTATCTATCAAATAAAATATGGCAAAGCAGATCTCTATGCAAAATCACCCGGTAGAATTAATTTGATCGGGGAGCATACAGATTACAATCAGGGATTTGTATTACCCGCCGCAATTGATAAAGCCATTTATATTGCGATTGGTAAAAGAGCGGATGATGAAATTCATTTAACGGCTGCTGATCTGGATGAGTCATTTTTTATTTCAATGTCTTCTTTAACAAAATCTAAAGTAGATTGGCCTAATTATATAATAGGCATTGTAGTTGAATTAAAGAAGTTGCATCTTCAAGTTGGAGGATTTAATGCTGTGATAGCTGGCGATGTACCTCTTGGAGCGGGTCTTTCTTCTTCTGCAGCATTAGAGTGTGTTACCGTATTTGCTTTGAATGAATTATTTAAACTAGGCTTGTCTAAATTAGAAATGGTTACCCTGGCCCAGCGCGCCGAGAATCAGTTTGTAGGATTGCAATGTGGTATCATGGATATGTTTGCTAGCATGTTTGGTAAAAAAGATGCGGTGATACAATTAGATTGTAGATCATTGGAATACCATTATAGCCCCTTTAACCAAGCAGGTATTAAAATTGTGCTTCTTGATACCTGCGTGAAACATTCTTTAGCTTCTTCCGAATATAATGTACGCAGAAAAGAATGTGAATTAGGAGTTTCAGAAATTCGAAAGAACCATCCTGAGGTAAATTCTCTAAGGGATGTTAATAGAAAGATGTTGGAAGAAATTCAAAATAGTGTAGATCTAAAAGTATTTAACAGGTGTTCGTTTATTGTAGACGAGATAAAGCGATTACAGGCGGGTTGTGCAGACCTGGAGCGAAATGATTTGGTTGCTTTTGGTGAGAAAATGTATCTCACACATGATGGGCTGAGTAATTTTTATGAAGTGAGTTGTCATGAACTAGATTTTCTTGCCTCTTTTTCTAAGGCTAATAAAAATGTGTTGGGTGCTAGAATGATGGGTGGGGGATTTGGCGGTTGTACCATTAATCTTGTAAAGGAAGAAGCTGTAACAGATTTCATTGAACAGGCAGGTATTGCCTTTGAAAAAGAGTTTAACACCAAATTGAAATCGTATATTGTATCCATTGGAGATGGTACATCTCTGGTATCGATTGACTAACAAATAAATAAGCCATATGTATTTCATGAAAAGACTTTCAGTAGTTTTTATGTTATTTTTTGCACTTGCCTGTAACAATGCAGGCAACCAGAATACGGTAAAAAAAGATTCCGTATTTCAGATCTCTGCAGCTGCTTATCAGCAGGAAATAAAGGGTAAAAAAGTAGATCTGTTTTTACTGACCAATAAAAATAAAATGTCAGTATTCATCAGCAATTTTGGTGGTAGAATTGTTTCTGTAAATGTGCCTAATAAAACAGGTGGTTTTACAGATGTAGTGTTGGGGTATGATAGTTTGCAACATTATTTTAATCGGAAAGAAAATTATTTCGGAGCATTAATTGGTAGATATGGCAATAGAATTGCAAAAGGAAAATTTCAATTAGATGGGAAAACCTATCAACTCGCTATTAATAATCCGCCGAATACACTTCATGGCGGACCCACCGGATTTCATAATCAAATCTGGGATGCAAAAAAATTAGATGAGCAATCTTTAGAGCTTAGTTATGTGTCGAAAGATATGGAGGAAGGATACCCTGGAACCCTTACTGTTAAAGTATTGTATCATCTTTTGGAGGATAATAGTATTGCCATAAGTTATCAGGCAACCACTGATAAAAAGACAATTCTCAACCTTACCAATCATAGTTATTTTAATTTAAATGGTGCCGGCTCTGGAACGATCAATGATCATTTACTCACTATTAATGCAGATAAATTTACACCTGTTGATTCAACCCTTATCCCAACTGGCGTATTTGCAGATGTGGTTGGTACCCCTTTTGATTTTAGAAAACCCAGAGCCATTGGTGATAGTGTAAATTCAAGTTCTGAGCAAATTCAAAATGGAAAAGGTTATGACCATAATTTTGTGTTGAACAGAAAGTCGTCATCGGATATGGAATTGGCAGCAACTGTGTATTCTTCCATTTCTGGTATCAAATTAGAAGTGTTTACCAGAGAACCTGGTATTCAGTTCTACGGAGGTAATTTTTTGGATAGCAGTTTACTTGGAAAAAAAGATTTACACTATGGTTTCAGAACTGCATTCTGTTTAGAGACACAACATTTTCCAAATGCGCCGAATGAAAGTTCATTTGCAAGTACACAATTGATTCCTGGCAAAACCTTTGAAACAAAAACAATTTATAAATTCAGTGTGCAATAATTCTCACATCAAAACAAAATTGAAATGAAAAATAATTTGCTTAAGATTTTTTCGACATCTATTTTTTTAGTATTTGTATCGAATGCATTATTAGCCCAAACAACAGTAAATGTGCAGGTACAAGCAGCGAATCCAACTACCGTTATCAGTAAACATATTTATGGACATTTTTCAGAACACCTAGGCAGGTGTATCTATGATGGATTTTGGGTAAAAGACAGTCTCAATGTACCTAAGAAGGATAGAATTCGATTAGATATAGTAGAGGCACTTAAAAAAATTCAGATCCCTAATTTAAGATGGCCAGGTGGTTGCTTTGCAGATGAATACCATTGGAGAGATGGTATAGGTGTACGTGATCAACGTCCTAAAATGATTAATACAAATTGGGGTAATGTAACGGAGGATAATAGTTTTGGTACACACGAATTTTTAGAATTATGTTCTTTGTTAAAAACGGAACCTTATATCACAGGAAATGTGGGTAGCGGAACGGTAGAAGAAATGTCAAAATGGGTTGAGTATTTAAATTTTGACGGACTAAGTCCGATGACCCAGATCAGAAAACAAAATGGTAGAGAAAAACCATGGAATGTGCGATTCTGGGGAGTAGGAAATGAAAGTTGGGGATGCGGTGGAAATATGACCGCCGATTATTATGCCGATCAATATAAGAGATACGCGGGCTTTACCAAAAATTATCCCGGAGCTAGTTTAAAACGTATTGCGTCAGGTGCTAATACAGACGATTATAATTGGACAGAAACCATGATGAAAAAAGTAGGTCCCTGGATGATGTGGGGATTAACCTTGCACTATTATACGGTTCCCAAAAATTGGGGCGATAAGGGTTCTGCTACTGCTTTTGATGAGCAGGAATATTTTTCTACCATGAAGAAAACTTTGTTCATGGAAGAATTAGTGAGAAAACATTCAACCATCATGGATCAGTACGATCCAGAAAAAAAAGTAGCATTGGTGGTTGATGAATGGGGTATTTGGACAAATGTAGAACCCGGAACAAATCCAGGCTTTTTATTTCAACAAAACAGTTTAAGGGATGCGTTAATTGCAGGAACGAATTTAAATATTTTCAATAATCATGCTGATAGGGTTAGAATGGCAAATCTTGCACAAACAGTTAATGTACTTCAGTCATTAATCTTAACAGAGGGGAGTAAGATGATTCTTACACCAACCTATCATGTATTTGATCTGTTTAAAGTGCACCAGGAAGCAAAATTATTACCCCTGCAGTTTATCAGCCCGGATTATGTAAATGGGAAAGATAAAATACCGGCACTTAATATTTCTGCTTCAAAAGATAGCAACGATGTGGTTCATGTAACGTTGGTTAATCTAGATCCCAATAAATCTATCAATTTACACACAACTTTACAAACTATTAGTTGGGCAAAAGTGGAGGGTTTGATTTTAACTTCATCAAAAATTACAGATATCAACTCTTTCGATAATCCGGAATCTGTGAAACCTGTTGTTTTTAATGGAGCAAAAAAAGAGGCTGGAGAATTGGTATTAAGTTTACCCGCTAAATCAATCGTGATGCTAACGATTAAATAATATTAATCCCATAAATCATGAAAAAATTATTGTTAATAAGCCTGATTATATCAGCAATTGCCTGTAATTCAAAACCAGTTTTGAATGATACAAATCTTGTTCCAATGGAAGGTAGTTGGAAATTGCTATCCGGAACCTTGATAGAGAAAGGAGACACTGTTATTACAGATTATACGAAAACTGTTTCATTCATAAAGATCATTAATAAAACACATTTTTCTTTTTTGAAACACGATGTAAATAAGGGGAAAGACTCAACCGCATCTTTTGATGCTGGTGGCGGAACATATACACTAAAAGATAGTGTGTACACCGAAAACCTGGAATATTGTAATGCCCGAGACTGGGAGGGAAATTCGTTTCAGTTTACGGTATCCATTCGTAATGATACCCTAGTTCAAACTGGTATTGAAAAAATAGAGAAGACAGGTATCAATCGGCTTAACATTGAAAAGTACCTCAGAATCAAGTAGTCTTCCATATATTTTGCACAAACCATACTAACGATAGTTAGTATGGTTTGTTATTTTAACACCTTATTTAGAAGTCTACTAAATAAATAGGAATATTTTTTTTGTGTCTGTCCTGAATCCGTATATTTGTTGACTGATTAAGTAGACTATTACGAGTATGAAACTATTATCACAGGATATACCTATGCATTTCTGTTGCAAAAGCAAATGTTGCTGTTAATATATACAGCGCCTTAGATTGCTAAACAAACTAACAACAGAAATCAAATGAGTCACTCGCTACAAAGAAATATTCACAAACTTCAAGACTTTCAAAAAGAACTTCCTCCCAATCAATTTTTGGAATTAATGTCAATAGATTATCCCGGAAGAATCGTATTTTCTTCCAGTTTTAGTTTTGAAGACCAGGTGATCACACATTTAATTGCTGAGCAAAACATACCCATTAAAATATTTACGTTAGATACAGGAAGATTATTTGCAGAAACTTACAGCGTTTGGAATAGTACACTGGAACGTTATAAAATTTCTATCAAAGCATTTTATCCTGATCAGGTTTTCTTAGAACCATTTGTAGAAAAGAATGGGCCAAATGCTTTTTATGAATCTGTTGAAAACAGAAAAGATTGTTGTTATATCAGAAAGGTAGAACCGCTGAAACGCGCCTTAGAAGGGAATGCTATTTGGGTTACCGGATTAAGGGCTGAACATTCAGCTGCAAGGCAGGATTTGCAATCTATTGAATGGGACGAGAGCAATCAGATTATTAAGTACCATCCCTTATTGCATTGGACAACGGAACAGGTAACTGATTTTATAAAAACAAATAATATTCCGTACAATCCCTTACACGATAAAGGTTTTGTAAGTATAGGATGTGCCCCATGTACCCGCGCTATAAAACCAGGGGAAGATTTTAGAGCAGGAAGATGGTGGTGGGAAGATGCTAATAAAAAGGAGTGCGGATTACACGTACATCAATAAAAAATACAATTATTA
>JANYEA010000105.1 GCA_025363385.1 Bacteroidota bacterium
GGAAGATATAATTGGTCTGGAATACATTATGGTGAGAGGTGAACTAATGCTTAATGGTCAGTTAAAAGATTACTATTATATACTTGGTACTGTTGATGGAACTGATATATTCTTAGATGGAGTAAAAGTTGCTACCATTAATCGGGGAACCATTTATTCGGGAACACTTTCTGCTGCTACTATTTATATCAAATCATCTAATCCGGTTTATGTAAATCAGCTTACAGGTACGGGCGGTGAAATGGCCTCAACAAATTTACCAAGTATACATTGTACAGGTTCGCAAGAGGTTTCATTTGTACGTCCTTTAAGCGGCCCTTTCAATTTGGCCTTACTATGCAAGTCAACTGACATTGGTAATTTTGCTTTAGACGGAAATACAACATCAATCACTCCCGCTATGTTTTCTGCCGTTCCTGGTACAAATGGTGAATGGATGTATGCTAAAATAAATGAATTCAATATTAGTCCTAGAATAAGAGTAGGTGTTCCTGCTGTAGTAACCAATAAAGGATTTTTTCATCTTGGTTTTTTTAATGGAATTGGGGGTGGAAGTTTGATGGGTTATTTTTCTAATTATACTAAAATTACTTTAAGTCCAAAAGTAATCGGCACCCAATGTGTGGGCAATAATTTATGGTTGCAGTCGAACGAAGTTTCTGGAGCAACTTATGCATGGACTGGCCCCAATAATTTTTCTGCTTCCACATTTAATACGAGTATCAATAATATTGCTAGTAATCAAGCTGGAACCTATCATGTTTCAGCAAGTCTTATCGGTTGCGGTACATTTACAGATAGTATTGCTATTAATGTTCATCCCCTTCCTACAGCAACCATTTCAATGAACGACAGCATTTGCCTTGGCAAATCAAAAACGCTTTCTTTCACATTTACTGGAACGGCTCCATGGAATTTCAGTATTTCTGATGGAACCAAGATTGATACAATTCAGCAGGTTGTATCGCTCCCTTATACTTTAAGCGTGAACCCTTTGGTTAAAACAACTTATAGCATACAACATATTACCGATACAAATTTTTGTACAAGTAACCTAGGTAACGGTTTAAATGTTTCAAGTGAAGTAAATATCTATCCGCAACCTACTGCCAGTTTTACTTTATCATCCCCATTATGTGAATCCAGGGAGGTTTTATTTACGGATAAATCAATCGCAGGTGCCGGAAATATCGTTCGATGGAATTGGGATTTTAAAGATGGTTCTGTGAAGGACCTAATTGCTGGAACTCCCTTTAAAAAAGCATTTATCAATTACGGCAATTATCCAGTGAGGTTGATGGTTGAAAACGATAAGGGTTGTAAAAGTGATACAATTGTATTTAATACTAAGATAAATCCCTTACCAATTGTAGGTTATGTGTTACCCGAGGTTTGTGTAACGGATGGCTCTGCAACTTTTACCGACACAAGTACTATTGCAGATGGAAGTCAATCTCAATTTATCTGGAACTGGACAATCTATCCGGGCATCAATAACAATAAGCAACCCGTATTTGTAAACGCCAATGCGCAGAACGCCAAAGTAATTGTTACCAGAGAAGACTTTTATAAAACACTTTTGAAAGTTACCAGTAAGGATGGATGTACAGATTCTTTATTTCAGCAAATAACAGTAAACGGCCCTACACCAAAGGCAAGTTTTGTAGTGCAAAAACTGGATAGTTTATGTAGCAATGATTTCACTAGAATCATGAATACGTCCACTGTTGATTTTGGCAATTTAACAAAACTCGATATTATCTGGGATGCCGTTAATAGCCCTGCCAATAAAATAACAGATCAGAATCCAGCTGATGGTTCAATATATAATAATTGGTATCCAAATTTGCCTAACCCCGCTATACAAACCTACACTATCAAGCTTACTGCCTATTCTGGAAATGCAGCTTCCTGTCAGAATTCCGTAAGCAAAATAGTAACTGTGTATCCACAACCAAAAGCAAATTTTTCAAGTTCGGCAGTTCAAATTTGTGCCAACAATAGTATTCAGTTTACTGATCTTAGTAATGGAATAACAAGTGCAGTTAATAAATGGCATTGGGATTTCAGTAATAATATAATTGCATCAGTTCCGAACCCTCTTACAAATTTTACCGATTCAGGAAATAGGCAAGTGAGTTTGTTTGTTACTAATACACAGGGTTGTTTAAGTGATACTGCGATAAAACAAATATTAGTTTACCCAAATCCAGTATTAAAAATGGCCAGTTCCAAAATTGTATTAGAAGGTGCTAGTGTTAGTTTGAGTCCGGAATTGGTTTACGGAACACAGTTAAGTTATTTATGGACGCCTTCTAAATACCTCAATAATGATACTGCATTAGCTCCCATTTCAACTCCCTCTTTTAATATTACCTATCGATTATTAGTTACTGGAATTGGTGGTTGTTCATTATCTGATACCTTATTTGTAAAAGTGTTAAAGAACCCGGTAATCCCAAATGCCTTTTCGCCAAATGGTGATGGAATTAATGATGTTTGGGTTATACAATACCTTGATTCTTATGAGGGTGCAACGATAGATATTTTTAATCGTTACGGTCAAAAAGTATTTAACTCAATTGGATATAATAATCCCTGGAATGGAAAATATAATGGTAAAACACTTCCCGTGGGAACCTACTACTATGTGATTAATCCAAAAAATGGAAGGCAAGTATTGAGTGGTTCCATAACAATTATTTTATAATAGTTTATTGAGCAACGCGTTTAATGTCGGCGCCAAGATTACGCAAACGTTCATCTATAAATTGGTAGCCCCGATCGATCTGTTCAATATTCTGAATCGTACTTTTTCCATCAGCACTCAATGCGGCAATTAACAATGCTTGCCCTGCACGAATATCCGGACTACTCATGGTAATACCACGAAGTGATTGTTTTCTACCCAAGCCAATCACAGTTGCACGGTGCGGATCGCAAAGAATGATCTGTGCTCCCATATCGATGAGTTTATCTACAAAGAATAACCGGCTTTCAAACATTTTCTGGTGCACCAATACACTTCCTATGGCTTGTGTGGCTACTACTAAAACAATACTTAAAAGGTCGGGGGTAAATCCTGGCCAGGGATGATCATAAATAGTAAGAATACCGCCATCCATAAAAGTTTGTATTTCATATGAATCTTGCGCTGGTATATAAATATCATCACCTTTTATTTCTAACTTAATTCCTAGCTGTTGAAATTTTTCAGGTATCACGCCTAAATGTGCTACACCTGCATCTTTAATCGTGAGTTCACTTTGCGTCATGGCAGCTAGTCCTATAAAACTTCCAATCTCGATCATATCTGGAAGCATTCTATGAGTAGTGCCACTTAATTTATCTACCCCTTCTACGATTAGTAAATTACTACTGATTCCACTAATTTTTGCACCCATGCTATTCAGCATTTTGCATAATTGTTGTATGTAAGGTTCGCATGCTGCGTTATAAATAGTGGTAGTTCCTTCTGCTAAAACAGCAGCCATTAATATATTGGCCGTACCTGTTACAGAAGGTTCATCTAAGCACATAAAAATACCATGTAATCTTGGAGAGCTGAGTTTAAAACAACTATGCAGATCATCGTATTCAAATTTTGCACCTAGCTTTTCAAAGCCAATGATATGAGTGTCGAGTCTTCTTCTACCAATTTTATCTCCGCCTGGTTTCGGAATATATGCACGATGAAAACGTGCCAACATGGGGCCAGCAAGCATTACACTTCCCCTTAACTTTCCACCCTTTTTCCTAAATGCTTCTGAAGCAAGAAAATCTATATCAATCTCATCTGCTTGAAACTCGCAAGTATCACGTGAAAGGCGATTTGTTTTTACACCAATATCCTCCAATAATTCAACCAATAAATTTACATCTAGTATATCTGGGATATTCGTAATAGTTACTTTTTCTGCGGTTAGTAAAACTGCAGAAATAATTTGAAGTGCTTCGTTCTTAGCACCCTGCGGCGTGATATCGCCTTTTAATTTATTACCACCAATCACCTCGAAAGAACTCATAGTGTTGTATTGTTAGTCTTTAAAAATCTAAAAAATGCCCAATAAAAAAGCATCGAATAACGATGCTCTTTTATTGGCTCATTTCAAATATAATATTTGCAAATCTTAATATCTCTTTTTAAATTGGCCGCCTCTAGAATCTGGTCTGCTGCCATTGCTTGGGCCACTACGTTGACCACCTTGGCTGCTCTGACCATTGCGATTATTATTAGGGCGACCACCATTATTATTTCGTTGTCCGCCTTGCGCATTTCGATTGTTATTGGATCTTCCGCCAAAATTTTGTTGCCAACGACCCCCATTATTTGGTCTATAATCATCCCTTTCAAAATTCTGATTGCGGTGCTTAATATATGGTGTGTTGCTAAACTCTAATTCACCACCAGTTATGCTATTGAGCTCACTTCTAATAGAATCGTCGTGTACTAATTCTTTATGCCAGTTACTATATGCCAACTTCATGTAATAAGCAATCGCATGAGCAAACCCGGCTTTCTTTTCTGGGTCTTCTTCTTTTAATGCCTTGTCGATTACCACTTCTAAGTTCTTACCTAAGTGCGCATATTTAGGATGACGTTTCGGATAAGGAATTGGATCAGGCTTCTGTTTATAGGTTTCTTTTTGAGGAATAGGATACGGACTATCCACCTCCAATTTAAAATCGCTGATAAAAAATAAGTGATCCCATAATTTATGTCTGAAATCTTCTACATTCTTTAAATGCGGATTCAAAAATCCCATTAATTCAATCACAGCCTGTGCTTGTTGCTGTCTTTTCTCACGGTCCTCTATCGTTAATAAATACTCCACCATCTTCTGTACGTGGCGGCCATATTCTTTCATTCCTAAATAATTTCTATCTGTGTTGTATTCCATCTGATCATTCAAGTTCATACACAAATGTACAGAAAGCAAGCTATTGGTGGAATTTTTGTGTTTTTAAATGAAAGATGGGTTAAATTCAGAAAAAACGAGGATTTTGGAACTATGGCAGAAACTAGGATTCAATCATTATCTTCGCAGCATGGAATCGTTATTGCAAAAAATTGAGGAATTCAAGCAGGAAATAGCTGCAACTGAAGCCAATACGGCCGAATTAGTGGAAGCGTTTCGTATTAAATATCTGGGCACCAAAGGTTTGGTGAAATCGGTGATGGGTGAAATGAAATCTGTTCCCAACGAACACAAGAAAGCCTTTGGACAGGTTTTGAACGATTTTAAATTGTTTGTAGAAAGCAAATTTGAAACCCTAAAAGAAAATGTTGTTGGCGGTGCTGAAGCTATTGGTAATACAATTGACCTAACCTTGCCAGGTGATCCAATTACAGTGGGCACTCGTCATCCTTTGAATATTGTGCGTAATCAAATTGTATCCATATTTCAAAGATTGGGTTTTGCAGTAGCCGAAGGTCCTGAGATCGAAGACGACTGGCACAATTTCGGAGCCATGAATTTACCAGAAGACCATCCGGCACGCGATATGCAGGATACTTTTTATATCAATCAAGATCCAGCCTGGTTATTAAGAACACATACAAGTAGTGTACAGGCCAGGGTGATGGAAACACAGAAACCACCAATCAGGGTAATTTGTCCGGGCCGGGTTTATAGAAATGAAACCATTTCAGCTCGTGCACACTGCTTCTTTCATCAGGTGGAAGGATTGTATATTGATGAGAACGTAAGCTTTGCAGATCTGAAACAAACATTGTACTTCTTTGTACAGGAGATGTTTGGAAAAGATGTGAAAGTGCGTTTCCGTCCGAGTTATTTTCCTTTCACAGAACCCAGTGCAGAGATGGATATTAGCTGTTTGATCTGTGGTGGTGATGGATGTAATATTTGTAAACATACAGGATGGGTAGAGATCTTAGGCAGTGGAATGGTACACCCAAAAGTGTTAGATAATTTTGGAATTGATTCTAATAAATATACCGGCTTCGCATTCGGAATGGGTGTTGAAAGGATCACACAATTGAAATATCAGGTAAACGATCTGCGTTTGTATTCGCAGAATGATGTGCGATTCTTGAAGCAATTTACTGGGGTTGTGTAATAATTCTCATATCTTGACAACTTTAATGCTTTAATAAAGCCCCCTTAATTATGCTTGCTATTATCCTTTTCTTTTTAGGACATTGGTTTTTGTCTCTATTCTTCCATTCGTTTTTTCTACATCGCTATGCGTCACATAAAATGTATGAGATCAGTAAAAATTGGGAAAGGGTTTTTTATGTAAGCACTTGGTTGGTGCAAGGTTCCTCTTATCTTGTACCCCGCGCCTATGGCGTGATGCACAGGATGCACCATGTATATAGCGACACAGAAAAAGATCCGCACTCACCACATTTTTTTAAGGACGTGTATCAGATGATGAAGCACACGATTATTATTTTTCGTGGATTCTTAACGGGCAAGAATTTGCCAGAAGCTCAGTTTACAGTCGACTATTTACCAGTATGGGATAAGCTCGATAAATTCGGACATCATATTTTTACGCGTATCGCTTTCGGTGCTTTATACACTGCTTTCTATATTCATTTTGCACCCAATGCTTGGTGGTTTATATTATTGCCGATTCATTTTTTAATGGGACCCATTCAGGGCGCTGTAGTGAATTGGTGCGGACATAAATATGGCTATAGCAATTTCGATAACGGGGATCATTCTAAGAATACTTCTCCTTGGGGAATTGTATTAATGGGCGAACTGTTTCAGAACAATCACCACTATGCAAAAGACGATGCCAACTTTGCCAAGAAATGGTTTGAGTTTGATCTTACCTTTTTCGTGATGCGTGGAATGCATGCAGTTGGCATCATTAAATTGAACAAATCACTCATCCACAATTAAATAATTTTACTCGTAGAGTTTCCTGTGTACTCTTCACTCTTCACTCTTATCTCTTAACTTTATTGGATGGTTCACACCACTAGAGGAATAGTTTTGCGTACAGTAAAATATGGCGATACCAGTATCATTACTACTGTGTATACTGCATTATTTGGAGTGCAGAGCTATATTGTAAAAGGTGTGAGAAAAAGTAGTAAAACATCTGCAGGCAAAGCCAGTTATTTTCAACCAGCAGCATTATTAGAAATGGAAGTGCATCAAAATAATATGAAGCACTTACAATTTATCCGTGAATATCAGTGGAGTTATTTGTATGAAACAGTTTTGTTTGATGTGGTTAGAAATACTGTTGCTTCCTATATAGTAGAGTTATTGCAACACGCATTGAAAGAGCCAGAAGCAAATCCAGAACTATTTTATTTAACTGAAGATGCATTGAAAGCTTTAGATAAAGGTTCAGATGCATTTACAGCGAATCTTCCGCTATATTTTACACTTCAATTAGCGAGTGAATTAGGTTTTCAATTATTAGGAGAGTACAGTGACGCAACTGCTTTTTTTGATCTACAAGAAGGTATGTTTATTAAAGATGCACCTACACATCCTTATTATATTGAGGGGGAGTTAGCAAAAATTACTTCACAGATCTTACACTGTAATGAATTAGCAGATCTGGAATATTTATCACTGAATAGAACAATTCGAAGAGCTTTATTAGCGGCTTATCAAAGCTTCATGTCGTTACATATTCAAGACTTTGGAGAAATAAAAAGTCTGGCTATTATTCAGGAAGTGCTGGGATAATCTTATATCAAGCGTTTAGCCTTACTATTATTTGTTATTGCTTTATTTTCTATCTGATCTATTAAGATAACACCAGGTATTTTGCCTTTTTCAAAACTACCCAATTGCTCAAAACCTAATGCCTGAGCACCATTGAGG
Organism: Bacteroidota bacterium; assembly: GCA_025363385.1. Taxonomy (GTDB): domain Bacteria; phylum Bacteroidota; class Bacteroidia; order Chitinophagales; family Chitinophagaceae; genus Sediminibacterium. The sequence continues at coordinate 7,821 of JANYEA010000105.1, forward strand.
GTGGCCCATTGCAATTGTTCTTCTAAGGAAATATGGGTAAATTTTTTGCTGATTGTTTTTAACTCATCTAGTATACTCAATTGGTGATTGCTAGCTAAACTATCAGTTCCTATCACAATTTTGCAATTGTTTTTTCTAAACAATTCGATCGGAGGTATAGCATCACTGATGTATTGATTCGCATTGATACAAAGACAATAATGATATTGATTCTGTTGTGCTTTTGAAAGTTCTTCTATAAACGCAATATCTGTTTCACTGGTAAATACATCATGCACTAGTAATGTAGTTTTTGCTCCATTAAAATTTTCAACTACAGATTGCAAACTACTCTTACCCGTTGCAGAAAAAAAATTAAGATCAACCTTTAAGAAATTATATAAGCGCATAAAATCGCCCGACTTATTCATGAAGAAGGCATCTTCAAAATCAGTTTCCTGATTATGTAATGTGGTGGTTTTATTTTTAAAATAAGGTTGCATCATTTTCCAAAGCTCCTGCGATACAGAGTAAGGAGCATGTGCAGCCATACTTAATAAATGGCTCTTTGAGTTGATCTTTTCGAATTGCTGGTAATGCTCCAAACCCTTTTCAAAACGTGCTGCCGCTATAAAAGGTGTAAAGCCGCTCAATTCTAAAAAAGTATGATAGGCTATTCTTTGTTTTGCTTTTTGTGCAAAGCTGATGCTGTTATTACTAATATCACCAATCGCAACAATGCCGTTTCCGATCATTGAATCTTCTGCATCAGAAATGGCTTGCAAGATTTCTTCTTCTGGAAAATGTCTTTGTGTAATAATAGAAATTACAAAATCAACCAGACCTGTATGTTCAGGAATCAGCCCTTTCATATGACTGAGTTCGAGATGGCAATGGCTATTTACAAAGCCTGGACTAAGCCAACCATCCATTTTTTGAATCCCCTCTCCAGCTTCAGCTTTCGGAACTATCTCTTTTATCTTACCCTTTTCATCTGTGACTAATATATAAGTTTCATCCAATAAATTGGAGCCAGTGAACAGTCTATCCGCCTGAAATTTTCGAAAAGCCATACTATTCAATTTTGGTGAAGTTCAGAAAAAAGTGAAGAGATAGGAGATAAAAGATAGGAGATAAGAGTGATGAAGGGTAGGTTTAAATAAGCCACCCCTGCCGGATTCCGCTAAAGCGAAATCGGCATCCCCTCCAAACCATGGTTTGGAGGGGAAACAACTAGATTAGACTATTTTTTGTCTTCTGAAACACTTTCTACTAGTATAAATCAAAACAAATGCGACTGAAAATCCCAATAAATCCGCCCATTTGAGCATGGTATAAATTATTTATGACAAATTTTTTATTGACAATCAATGTGTTGTGGAAGTGCTTGTAAAAATACTTTCGATTTTTCTTGGAAAATCTGGTATAGGAAACCTACCTTCGCCCCCCGAATTAATCGGAACATTCAAGCCAGTGGGATAGCACTGGTTAAATTAAAAAGAAAAATTATGAGTAAACTTCATTTCACCACCAAGTCTGCGAATGCGGCTACCGTTCAACATAACTGGTATGTTGTTGACGGCACTAATCAAACCGTGGGACGTGTGTGTTCTAAAATTGCAGCTGTTTTGCGTGGTAAGAACAAAGCTTATTATACTCCTCACGTAGATTGTGGAGATAATGTAATTGTGATCAATTGTGATAAGGTTGTTTTCACTGGTAACAAAGGCGCTGATAAAGTGTATCAAAACTATTCTGGACATCCAGGTGGTCAGAAGCACGAAGCAGCTCAGGATCTTTTAAAGCGTCGCCCTGAAGTAGTTATAGAAAGAGCCGTTAAAGGCATGCTTCCTAAAAATCGTCTAGGCCGCAAGTTGGTTAAAAAATTATTTGTGTACGCAGGTGCAGAGCATCCTCATGCTGCTCAACAACCTAAAGACCTGAAATTCTAATTTTAAACACATTCCAAACCAAGTATAATGGAAAAACAAAAAAACGCAGTTGGTCGTCGTAAAGAAGCTGTAACCCGCGTATTTATTAGCAAGGGCGATGGCAAGATCACTGTAAACGACAAAGATTACAAAGCATATTTTCCGCTTGTTTACTTGCAGAACCAAGTAGAAGCCCCTTTGAAAACTGCTGATGTTGTTGGCAAATTTGACATCGTTATCAATGCAGCTGGTGGCGGACTGAAAGGTCAGGCTGAAGCAGCAAAATTGGGTATCGCTCGTGCACTGTTAGAAGTGAATGCTGAATTCCGTCCTGTATTAAAAGCAGCCGGCCAGTTGAAGCGTGATCCACGTGGTGTTGAACGTAAGAAATTCGGCCATAAGAAAGCACGAAGAAGCTTCCAGTTCAGTAAACGTTAATATTTGGGATTTGATATTGCTGATTTTAAATTGGTATATCAACAACTCAATTTCAAATTTCAAATTAAAAATTTCAAACTCATACAATGGAAAATAACACTTCATTACAACAGCAACTTCTGGAGGCCGGCGTACATTTTGGTCACCTGAAAAAGAAGTGGAACCCTAAGATGTTGCCTTATATCTTCGCTGAGAAGAAAGGTATTCACATCATTGACCTGAACAAAACAGTAGATCATCTACAGGAAGCTTCAGCAGCCATGAAACAAATCGCAAAAAGCGGTAAGAAAATCATGTTTGTTGCAACTAAAAAACAGGCAAAAGAAATCGTTAGCGAATGCGCTAAGAAAGTAAACATGCCTTACGCTACAGAGCGTTGGTTGGGTGGTATGTTAACCAACTTCAATACAGTTCGTAAGAGCGTTAAAAAAATGCAGAGCATTGAAAAAATGCTTGCAGATGGTAGTGCTGAAAGCCTTACTAAGAAAGAGCGTTTAACTTTAAGTAGAGATAAAGAAAAAATGGAAAAAGTATTGGGCGGTATTGCTCAGTTGGGACGTTTACCGGCTGCTTTATTCCTTGTTGATATCGGATGCGAGCATATTGCATTGGCTGAAGCTAAGCGTTTAGGCATCACTACTTTTGGTATGGTAGATACAAATAGCGATCCTAATAAAGTAGACTTCCCTATTCCTGCAAACGATGATGCAACAAAATCAATCGCAATCATCACTAACTATATCATCGCAGCAATTGCTGAAGGTTTGGCTGAACGTCAGGCTTCTAAAGATGATGATGAAAGTGAAGACGGCAATAATGAAAATGAAACACGCGCTCGCCGCCTAGAGGCTGAAGCACAAGCAGAAGCTGGTCGTGGTGGTAGAAGAGGTGGAAACAATGCACCTGCTGGTGGACCTGCTGGTGGACCTCCAAAGCGTCGTACACCTAGTAGTGGAAACCGTCGCCCTGCTGGTGGTGGTGGTGGAAGATAATTTATTATCCCTTTTTGGGTCATTAGTCATCTGCTTATGGGTAATGACTAATGACCCAATTTTTATATCACATTTATTTAAAAACTGAATATGTCAACTGTAACAATAACCGCTGCTGATATTAATAAATTACGTCAGGCTACTGGAGCTGGTATGCTTGATTGTAGAAAAGCTTTAACTGAAACAAACGGAGACTTTGAAGCTGCCATCGACTGGTTGCGTAAACAAGGTCAGAAAGTTGCTGCGAAACGTAGCGACCGTGAAGCAAAAGAAGGTGTAATCATCGCTGGAACTTCTGCTGATCACAAAACAGGTTTTATTGTTTGTATTGGCTGCGAAACTGATTTCGTATCTAAAAATGCGGAGTTCGTTGCCTTTGCAAAAGGTATTGCGGATGCTGCTATTGCAAACAATGTGAAATCTGCTGAAGAATTAAATGAAGTAGTCATCAATGGCGCAAAAGTGGCTGATTTGATCAACGATAAATTGACTTCAATCGGTGAAAAAATTGGTGTTGCTAAATTTGAAAGAATTGAAGCAGCTTATGTAGCATCTTATATCCACGGTGCAAATCGTATGGGTGTATTGGTAGGATTGAGCGCTGAAGCAGCTGAAGCTGGCAAAGACCTTGCCATGCAAATTGCTGCGATGAACCCTTTAGCGGTTGATCCTGAAAGCATTCCTGCAGCATCTGTAGAAAGAGAAAGAGCCATCGTTGTGGAAACGATGAAAGCAGATCCTAAAATGGCTGGAAAACCAGACGAAATGATCGCAAAAATTGCTGAAGGAAAATTAAATGCATTCTTTAAAGAAAATACTTTGTTAGCGCAGGCATTTGTAAAAGATGGCGGCAAAACAGTAGGTGAATATTTAAAATCTGTTAACGCTGATTTGAAAGTAACCGAATTTAAACGTGTTGCTTTAGGATAATACTTAAGAACAGAAATATAAAAAGCCGTCTCGATAAAATCGGGACGGCTTTTTTTTACTAAAGCAAGTAATATAAATTAAAACATAAAAAAGATTACTACCAAAGCTAGGATCGCATGAAACACATGCAGGGGCCAATTTTCTAATTTATACTTTGCATAAATTACAAAATTGAACCTGGTTACTAGTAAAAATACAGGTAAGGCATATCTTAAAGATTCACCCCTAAAAAATCCATACCCAGCTGCTAATGCCATCAATAAATATAGAAAGGACGGAAGAATTCTTATTATCAGTCCCTGACTTGACTTCGATCTTGTTCTTACGTTGTTCATAGTGTTGATTTTTAGCATTTCTTAAATACCCCCTTATTCTTAGGTTAAGCAAGCTATAAAACAGTTGCCATAATAAATATGGTGAAATCACCGAAATTTTGAGGTTGTTTTAACCACAAAACCTGTGTAAAGCACGGGTGAATGACCTATTCATTTTGGTTGCTCATAAAAAATTAAGGTTATTTGCATAAATATTAGTTCCATGCTTCCAAAATATAAACGTATCCTTCTTAAATTATCCGGAGAAGCGCTATTGGGCAACCAACGCAACGGAGATCCCTTCAACCCAAAAATCATTGAACAATATGCAATAGACATTAAATCGATTGCCGATTTGGGGGTTCAAGTGGCCATTGTAATTGGTGGGGGTAATATCTATAGAGGGATGAACGAAGCGGAAAGTGGTATTGAAAGAGCACATGGCGACTATATGGGTATGCTTGCCACGGTTATTAATGCGATGGCAATGCAATCGATGTTAGAGCGTTTTGGCGTTTATACGCGCTTACAAAGTGCTATTCAAATGGATCAGGTGGCTGAACCCTATATCAGAAGAAAGGCACTTCGACATCTTGAAAAAGGGCGGGTAGTAATCTTTGGCGCTGGTACCGGCAACCCCTATTTTACTACCGATACTGCAGGATCTTTAAGAGCGATAGAAATGAAAGCTGATGTTATCTTAAAAGGAACCCGCGTAAATGGTATTTACACAGCAGATCCAGAAAAAGACCCAGCTGCTACCCGTTTTGATAAGATTAGCTACGAAGAATGCATAGCAAAAAACTTGAAAGTGATGGATATGACCGCCTTTACTTTGTGCATGGAAAACAAATTGCCCATCATCGTATTCGACATGAATGAGCCAGGTAATTTGCTGAAAGTAGTGGAAGGTCAGGATTTAGGTACTCTGGTTAGCTAGTCAACCATTGGTGTAATATTTTGCCCATTTTTAGGAGCTGTTGGTAATTTCACAATCATGAAGAAACTATTGTTGTTTGTTTTTTGCGCATTTGCACTGGTAGGATTTGCACAACAAAAGATAACCCTAACAGACGCCATAAATATCGCATTGAAGAACAGTTACGATATTCAGTTGGCTCAAAACAATATTGAAATTAGCAGTATTGCCAATTCCTATGGATATGCAGGTGGATTACCTGTGGTATCAGGTACTGCGAGTGACAATGAACAAGTAACCAGTATCAACCAAAAATTTCCAGATCCCTCTAGAGATACAAAACGGGATAATGTTGCCACCAATAACTTGGCAGTGGGGGTAACAGGAAGTATTCTTTTATACAATGGCATGCGTGTTCAGGCCACTAAGAAAAGATTAGGCGAGCTGCAACAACAAAACCAACAAGTACTAGCTACTCAAATTCAGAATACAATTGCCTCTGTAATGTCGAAATATTACGACATCGTTCGTCAGCAATATTATCTAAAAGCACTCAATCGAACCATTGAAGTGTCTAAACAAAAATTAGATATCCTGGAAGTTCGTAAACAAGTTGGTGTTGCTAATAACGCAGATATTTTTCAGGCACAATTAGATTTGAATGGCAATCTCCAATTAAAAGAATCTCAGTTTTTACTGATTGATTTAGCCAAAACAGATTTGTTGAACCTGATCTTTCTGAAGCCAGCTGATCAAAAAATAATTATTGAAGACACCATCATCATTGATAGATCTATTAACCTGGATTCTGTTCGCAGTCGCTTAAGCAATAACCCACAGGTAATAGCCGCACAACAACAAGTGCATATCAACGAACTGGTAGAAAAAGAAGTGGCCGCAGCAAGATATCCAACACTTCGAGCATCAACTGGTTTTAACTTAAGCAGTGCACAAAGTGGTGCTGGATTTATTTTATTAAATCAAAGCTATGGACCATTTGTTGGAGTGAACCTCTCTGTACCAATCTATAATGGATCCATTTCAAAGAAGCAACAACAAATTGCAGGTATCAATACCCGCAGTTCAAAAACGATCTACGATAATTTATTACTAGATTATGAAACGGGTGCTGTTAGAACATATCAAGCTTATACTAATTCTTTGACTCAGTTAAAAATGGAGTCCGATAATTTTAATTTATCGCAACAACTACTAGACCTGATCACTAAAAAATTTGAACTAGGTCAGGCTACCATCATCGATGTAAAACAAGCACAGCAAAGTTTTGAAAATGCTAGTTATCGATTAATCAATCTTACTTATACTGCAAAAATTGCAGAGGTTGAATTAAAAAGATTAGAGAGTGTGCTAAGTACTAAATAAAATTTATTTTCAAGTTTTCCTGACTAAAATTATTTCTTTTGACCTCATTACTCTAATTGCTAACTTAGAATAATGAGAAATTTTATTCTGCTATTTCTAATTGGCTTTTTTATATTTTCAGCTCCTGCAAAATCTCAAACGGTAGATACCATATTAGCTCGTTATTATGAAAAACGGCCCGCTGAGAAAATCTATGTTCAATTCGATAATAATCAATATCATCCGGGGCAAACAATTTGGTTTAAGGCTTATTTATTGAATGGTTTTGTACCCTCAGATTTGTCAAAAAATTGTTACCTAGATTGGTATAACGATGCGGGCAAATTAATTAGTTCTTCTGTATCGCCAATCGTAGATGGTTCTTCCTGGGGTAGCTTTGTTTTACCAAAAGGCTTTACTGGCAAAAGTTTGAACGTTATTGCGTATACCCGTTGGATGCGAAATGCTGATTCAAATTATTTCTTTAAAAAACAATTAGGTATTGTTTTAAAAAATACAGCATACTCAAATATTGTTAGTGCATTTCCTGAAACAACAATCCAATTTTTACCAGAATCTGGAAACGCCCTAATTCAAAAAATATCAGTTGTTGCTTTTAAAGCAGTAAATCAAAATGGACTTCCTGCAATTGTTCAAGGCAGTATAAAAAATAGTAAGGGAGAAACCGTTGCTACATTTCATTCTGTGCATGATGGCATGGGTAAATTTACCTACCTACCTGAAATAAATGAAAACTATACAGCAGAATGGTTAGATGAAATCAATAAAACACATCATACAGCCTTACCCCCTGCATTAACAAAGGGAATTAATTTAAGTATTGATCCAGGAAAGGAAAGCAGAACCTATCATATTCAAAGAACAGCTATTGTTCCGGAAGCTTGGAAGAAGTTAAGTATAGTGGCTCAAATGAACGGACATATCATGTACAAAGCATCGATTAACTTGTCATCAAAAGAATCCATACAAAGTGTACTTCCGATTGAAAATTTTTTATCAGGTTTACTTCATCTAACCATATTTGATGCAAATCAAGAACCCCTGTGTGAACGTTTGATATTGGTAAATAATAACGACTATGCCTTAGATGCCATATTACATTTTGATACAATTAATCTTGATAAAAGGGGTAAGAATGTTTTTGAATTAGAATTAAAAGATACCACGGTTGCTAATCTCTCTGTTTCTGTTACTGATGGAGAAATGAATACCAAAAACGATAATACTATTATTTCACAGTTCTTACTTAATGGTGATCTGGCAGGTTATATTCATAACCCTGCTTATTATTTCAGTTCAACCGCCGACAGTGTGTTGGAACATTCAGATTTAGTAATGCTCACCAATGGATGGCGAAGATTTAAATGGCGTGAAATACTTAGTGGCAGTTTATCGCCTTTATATTTCGAAAAAGACAGTTCTTATCTTTCATTAATAGGAAAAATCGAGCGCATATCGGATACAAAAATTAAAAAAGCGTCGATGATGAATTTGATGTTATTATCTAAAGATTCGAGCAAGTCTATGTTATTTGTTCCTTTAAATACTGATGGTAGTTTTTCTGAAAAAAATGTTGTTTTCTTTGATACCGCTAAAGTCTTTTATAAATTAAATGATACCAAAATCCCTTTATCTAGCAAGGTTACTATTGAAAACAATTTTTTTCAACCAGATTCCAATAAAATCTTAAAAACAGTTCAAAAAGCAATTGATACTTTAGGCTATGGTCGCTTCCAATATTTACTTTCAGAACAAGACCGTTTAGCGCTTTTAAAAAATCAGGCTACGCTAAAAGAAGTAACGGTTTATGCCTCTAATAAAAAAACAAAGCTGGAACAATTAGATCAAAAATATACCAGTGGTATGTTTCAAGGATCTGCTAGAGCACAATTCGATTTAATAAATACACCACCCATTTCCTCAGAACCCATTCTGGCCTATTTACAGGGACAGGTTGCCGGGCTAACCATTTCAAACCCATATGGAAATGCCACAGCTACCTGGCGGGGCAGTGCCACATCGTTTTACCTAAATGAATTTCGAATTGAAATTGATCAGCTATCCGGAGTTAGCATTAATGATATTGCATACATAAAAGTATTTAGTCCACCATTCATGGGTGGATTTGGAGGTTCTGGTGGCGCTATTATTGTATATACCAAAAAAGGGGGCGACATAACTTATACATCAAGAGGTATGAGTTATATAAAGGTTCCCGGTTATGCGCCAATGCAAGAATTTTACACACCTAATTATGCGGAACAACAACAAGTATATAGTACACCAGATTTGAGAACCACCATTTATTGGAATGCTAGCATGATTACGGATAGCAAGAATCAGAAATTAAAATTCAGTTTTTTTAATACCGATTATAGTCATTCATTACGTGTGGTCATGGAAGGAATGGATAGTGAAGGAAAGTTGGTACACTTTAGTAAATTGCTTCAATAATTAAGAATATTTCAACATGAATGAATTAATTAGCTCTAAACTTCCCAATATAGGTACTTCTATATTTACGGTAATGAGTCAACTTGCTTTTGAACATAGTGCTGTAAACTTAGGGCAGGGATTTCCCGATTTTCCGATGGATCATGCACTAACAGATTTAGTAGCAAAAGCCATGAGAGAAGATTTTAACCAGTACTCACCAATGGCGGGGAATGTATTATTAAGGGAGCGGCTTGCAGAAAAAACAGCGTTTTTATACCAGGCAAAAATTGATCCTACTACACAAATAACCATCACACCAGGAGGAACTGTTGCTATTTTTTCTGCGCTCACTACGGTATTAAAACCAGGAGATGAAGTAATTGTTTTTGAACCTGCTTATGATTGTTATATTCCAGCCATTGAATTAAATGGAGCAATGCCAGTGCTGATTTCATTAGCTTATCCTAACTACTCAATTCCCTGGGATACTGTGAGAGAAAAAATAACTGCACGCACCAGAATGATTATCATAAATACGCCTCATAATCCTACTGGAGCTGTATTAAGTGAAGAGGATATTACAGAATTAAGATCCATTGTTACAGATACCAGCATATTAATTCTAAGTGATGAAGTGTATGAGCATTTAATTTTTGATGGAATTTCTCATCAAAGTATGCTTCGGTATCCAGATCTATTAGAACGCAGTTTTGTCTGTTTTTCTTTTGGCAAAACCTATCATTGCACAGGATGGAAACTAGGCTATTGCATCAGTTCTCCAGCTTTAATGAATGAATTTAGAAAAGTGTATCAATTCAATGCTTTCTGTTGCGATACACCTAAGCAAGTGGGTATTGCTACTTATATTCAAAATCAGAATGCCTATTTATCCCTGGGTGGATTTATACAAAAGAAAAGAGATTACTTCCGTGAGCTCATGAAATCTACTCCATTTACTTGTATTCCCTCTCACGGGAGTTATTTTGAATGTTATAGTTATGCAGATTTCTCAAATGAATCAGATATGGATTTAGCCATTCGTCTTACTAAAGATTATGGCCTAACTGCTGTTCCTGTTTCTGCATTTTATAAAAATGGGGAAGACAATAAAGTATTGCGTTTTTGTTTTGCTAAAAAGGAAACGACCCTCGAAAGGGCCGTTGAAAAATTGAGTAAACTAAGTTGATATTTTTTTGGGGTGCTTTTGATTTAAATCAAATCCTGCGTAAAAACCCAGATCTTTTTCTAACAAAAGTTTTGTGAGAAACGCGATTTGACCTGTATGATAGGAAAGGTGTTCCGTTACATGAACAATAATACCTACGCCAGTTAATTCATACACTTGCACTTTATTTAAAGAAGATAAATCTTGCTCACTCGAACGATTAATGCATTCAATACTATTTTCAATTACTTTATGGAGCATTACTTTTAGCTCTTCTTTAGTTTTGCCGCCAGTAGCCGCAAACTCAGCATCTCTATTTCTTTCATCAGGTGCACCACCCAAAGTGCTGATAATATATTGTGTAATATTTCCGCATAAATGCAGCACCAGATTTCCCATACTATTCAAAGCCAAGTTTGGCTTCTGCCAAACTTGAGTCTCATCCAACAAATCTAGACATGCAATGATTCTAGTCTGGCTCTCCTTTATTCGATAAATACTTTGTTCTTTAAAATCTGCACTTAGTTGCATACTAGTTCTTTTTTGTTTTTACCCACCCCTGCCCCTCCCAGGAGAGGATTATTCTTCCTTTTTACTTTTTACTTTTTACTTTTTACTTTTTACTTTTAAATCTACCAAGTTCCGTCGCCATCCAATAAATTACCCAGACCTCCAAGTACAGAACCTTCCTCTCTGCGTGAAGTGGTGGCATAACGTAAAATACGTCCTGCTAATCTACTAACTGGTAAGCTCTGAATCCAAACAATGCCCGGGCCACGAAGGGTTGCGAAGAACACTCCTTCACCACCAAATAAAGTATTTTTAATACCACCCACAAATTGTATATCATATTCTACTGTTGAAGTAAATCCAACAATACATCCCGTATCAATTTTTAATAATTCTCCTACCTGTAACTCCTTTTGTTGTACATAACCGCTTGCGTGCATAAATACCATTCCATCTCCTTCCAATTTTTCCATAATAAATCCTTCACCACCAAACAATCCAGTACCTAATTTTTTTTGAAATTCAATACCTACACTAACACCTTTTGCTGCACATAGAAATGCGTCTTTCTGACAAATGATTCGATAACCCATTTGTTGCAAGTTTACTGCAATAATTTTACCGGGATAGGGAGAAGCGAAGCTTACACGTTTTTTTCCGGAGCCTGTATTGGTAAATGCGGTCATGAATAAACTTTCCCCTACCAGCACTCTTTTGCCGGCGTTTAATAATTTGCCAAATAGCCCGCCATTATTACTCTGCTGACTTCCATCTCCAAAAATAGTTTCCATGGCAATGCCATCATCCATCATCATAAAAGCACCTGGTTCTGCAATAGTAGTTTCACCCGGATCTAATTCCACTTCTACGTATTGCATTTCTTCACCAAAAATCTTATAGTCTATTTCGTGATTTTGCATGATTTTTCTTTTTAGCAAATTACTAAGCTTCTAATTTCTTACCATAACTAGAACCAACTCCCGATAAAAGAATCGTTTACTGGCTGGCCCTTCAATTTCTCTTCTCTTTTATTTTTCTTAACCCTTTGTTTTACTAAGGCAATTACCATTAAAGGAAGGAACAGTAAAGTAAATGGAGGAATTCCCAACATACTGATCCATCTACCGCCGAACATATTACGCATAGGTCTTCTTAAACGCTCTGCAATCAAATACATACTTGGTACAATTACCAATGTCATAAAAAAGGCAAATGATAAACCAAAGATGATGGTCCAAGACAGTGGTTTCCAGAATACTGCACTATCTCCACCCATATAGATATGTGGATTTAGTTCAGAGAATAAAGTAACGAAGTTGATATTGAAACCAATTGCAATGGGTAAGAATGCAAGAATCGCAGCCAATGCAGTAAGTAATACAGGAATGATCCTTGTTTTACCAGCTTGAATAACCGCTTCTCTGGTTTTCATTCCTCTAGCTCTCAATTCATCACTAAACTCAATAACCAGAATACCATTTTTTACCACAATACCTGCTAAACCAATGATACCAATACCCGTCATAGTAACAGAGACTGTCATACCCGTTAAAGCAAATCCTAACAACACCCCAATGATGCTAAACAGGATTTCAGTTAAGATAATCACTGGTTTACTAATTGAGTTAAACTGTAACACTAAAATAAATAAGATCAACATCAAGGCAATTAACAATGCTTTTCCTAAGAAAGAAGCTGTTTCTGCTTGTTGTGCACTCTCACCTGTTTGTTTAATGGTAACTCCTTCAGGTTTCTTTTTAAATTCTTCGATATAGTTACCAATGGCTTTATTTACATCATTTGCTGTATAGCCATTTGTAAGATTTGAACGAAGTGTGATCAAACGTTTTTGATTCAAACGCTTTACACTTCCCAGCGTACTAGTGGGTTCAATGGTTACTAATGAACTGATTGGAATGTTTTTAATAGCACCACCACTAGCCATATCGCGGAAGCTAATTTTCATATTCAAAAGTTCTACCAGATTCTTACGTTGAAATTCATTATTACGCAATTGAATTTTGAACTCGTCTTTCCCTTCTTTGATCTTAGACACTTCTTTACCAAATAATGCAGTTCTAAGTGCCAATCCAATTTGTCCGGATGAAACGCCTTCAATTAAAGCACGATCTCTCTTTACAGTTAGCGTTAGCTCTGGATTGGTAAGGTCTACTCCCATTTTTAATTCTTCCACACCAGGCACATGTATACTATCTAAATAGTTTTTTAAATTAACAGCCGTTTTTATCAGGTTATCAAATTCTTCACTAGATACTTCAATATTCACTGGCGGATCTGTTGGCGGGCCGTTCTGCTCCTGATCAACACTTATTTCTGCACCAGGTACCCCTTTCATTGCCTCGCGAACTTTGCTCAAATAAGGAGCGGTTTCAACGCCATGTCTTTTTTCAAATTCTACGAATGAAACCTGAATACGACCTAACTCACTTCTGGTACTTCTATCACCAGCCATTGGATCTCCAGCACCAATTGCCACATTGCTAATTACACTCTCAATGATAGGATTGGTTTTTCCATCTATGTTTCCTAATACCTTATTTACTTTTGACTCTAACAGTTTTGTTACACTATCTGTATACAATACATCGGTACCAACTGGTAATTTAATGTAAACATATATCTGGTTAGGGTCGCCTTTTGGAAAGAATACTACCGGAACTTTTCTAATGGCGAATAATGCAACCGAAATAAATAATAATGCAATGGTTCCCAATAATAATTTAACTGGTCTCCAACCATGTAAAGCCCATCTCAACAAACTTTCATAATGATTCATAATCCAAGGCAAAGCAGTATGCTGGAATTCATGAATGGCATGGTTTAACACATATACATTCAAAACTACCAAGCCCACAAAGAATATTAATAAGTTACCCCAGAATGGTGCACCGGCAAAGTCTAATAAAATTCCAAGAATAATTGCAATCCAAAATCCTTTCTTTTTGAATATGGCATTTTTGGGTCCTTTTAATTCTTCTTCATCAGGATGCTCCATAAAATCAACCGCAAAAACAGGGTTCATAATAAAAGCAACTACTAAAGAAGCCGCTAGCGTAAAGATTAACATCGTAGGCAGGTAAATCATGAACTTACCAATGATACCAGGCCAAAATAATAGTGGGAAAAACGGAGCCAGCGTAGTAAGAGTTCCTGCTAATACAGGTATAAATACCTCACCAGCAGCCATACGTGCCGAAATGGTCGAATTTAATTTTCCTTTCCCTTCAAAGAATATTCGGTGTGTATTTTCAATAACCACAATCGCATCATCTACAATAATTCCTAGTCCGAATAATAATGCAAAGAGTACAATGAAGTTCAGTGTAACATGACCTCCTACAATTAAATCTGCTCCAGGTAAAAATACAAATGCAACGAACATACTCAACGGTACAGATAAGGCAACGAAGAATGCATTGATAACACCCATGAAAAACATCAGGATAATTAATACCAATACAAATCCGATTACAATACTATTTACCAGGTCTGTGAAAGATGTTCTGGTTTTAATACTCATATCACCTGTAATAACAGCTTTCAAGTCTTTCGGAAAATTGGTAGCTTTCATTTCATCTACAATCTTCTTAACCCCGTCGCTTGTTTCAATTAGGTTCTCACCGCTTCTTTTGATAATATTTAGCGTAACTACATTTTTACCGTCTAAACGAGAAAAGCTTTCCTTTTCTTTTACGGTATCTTTTACAACAGCAATATCTTTTAAATAGATGGGTGCGCCAGTTTGGTTACGAATTATGATTTTCTCAATATCATAAGCCGATTTTAGCTGCCCTTTCAATTGCAGGTTACGCTTCATATCACCCACATCTAATAAACCACCAGAGATATCAATATTTTCTCTTTGTACCGCATTACTGATATCGTCAAAAGTAACTCCTGCACTTTGCATGCGATAGTTATCTACATTAATCTGGAATTCTCTTTCAGGAGCCCCTACAATATCAACACGGTTAATTTGAGTAAGGTCTTCGAGTTTGTCTTTCAGATCGTCTGCATATTTTTTTAAACGAACCAGATCATAATCACCACTCAAGTTTACATACATGATGGGTTGTTCACTGAAACTAATTTCTAATGCTGTTGGTGGGGATGTTAAATCTGTTGGCAGATCTACTTTCGCTTTATCAATCGCATCCTTCACTTTCTGTAATGCCACATCGGTTTTTACATCCGTATCAAACTCAACCTGAATTGCTGAGAAATCCTGTTGAGAAGTACTTGTGAATTTTTTAATCTTAGCACCGGTAATTCCTTTAATCTGCTTTTCGATAGGTCTTGTTACAAGGTTCTCTACGTCTTTAGGTGAATTACCAACATAAATTGTTTGTACATATATTGTTGGGATAACAATATCTGGAAATTGCTCTTTGGGTAAAGTAACAAATTGGTAAACCCCCATCAAACTCACGAAAATCATGAGTAAATAAATGGAAGTTTTATTTTTGATGCTCCATGTGGTAGGTCCAAATTCTTTGAACTTACCAACAATATTTTCTAATGCACTCATATTAGTTGTTTAGCTTTTTAAAATTGGATTCGCTTATTTCAGTTCTGTTGTAATAACCTGGCCGTCATAAAGGCTTTGGAAGCCTTCTGTGATGATGGTATCGCCAGATTGTAATCCATTTTTGATTTCTAATTTATCGCTATACATTTCTCCAACTATTACTGCCTTTTTACGAGCAATTAATTTACCGTTTTCCTTCACAGCAACTAACACATAACGCCCCTTATCATCGCTTTGTAAAATATTTACTGGTATGCTAATGGCATTTTTTGCCTCATAGTCTAACACTCTTACTAAGGCTATTTGATTAGGACGAAAACTTTTGTCTGTTGGAAGTTTGGCTTCTACATAAAAACTCCTACTTGTTGGATCAATTATTTTACCAACAACATTGATATTTAGGTCGAGCGTCTTGTTAATATCTGGCAAAGAAACTTTCATGGGTGTTCCCACTAACACTCTAGTTGCATAGTTTTCAGGAATTTGTGTAGTAATTTTCAAATCGCTAGTATTAACTATTTTGATCTGACCAGGGCCAGCAAATAATTCTCCAACTCTTACATTTACTTCATCAGCAACTCCACTTACATTACTATATACAGAAGTAAATTTCATTTGCTCTTCCGTTACTTTAATTTGCTCCTGTGAGCTCTTCAATTGATTCTCTAAACTTTCTACATTATTTTTTGCTGTGATCAATTGAATTTCAGTACCAATATTTTGAGACCAAAGATTTTGTTGCTTTTGGTAAAGGTTTTTTGCAAAAGCAAGTTGTGTTTTGATAGTTTGTAAACCTTGCTCAGCTGCAATTAAACTTTGCTTTACTATTGCATCATCCAATTTCAAGATCAACTGACCCTTGCTTACCTGATCACCCTTTTTAATATATAATTCTCTTACTTGTCCGCCACCACCACGAGGGGTAACAAATGAAATATTCACTGCATCTACTTTTCCTTGCAAATCGATAAAGTGTGAAAAGTTATTTGGTGCGATTACCGAAGTGGTAACCAATTTTGCATTATCGGATTTTGAAGCTGGATCAGCTGCAATAATATCAGACTCTAACTTGGTGATCTCTGCATTTAATTTGCTTTGATCTTTCTTTAATTGCTCTAGCTTTACTTTTTTCTCATTTAAAGCTGCATCAGTAGCCGCTTTGTTTCCACATGCTGCCAACGAAATGGCTGTTGCAAATAAAATGATATAATTTAATTTTTTCATGTTCTTGTTTATTGTATAGTTAGTTTTAAAGTTTTCCAGTTGCTTTATAATAATCAACTTTTGCAATGATGGCTGCATATAAGGCGTTGATATAATTTGCCTGTGCTGTTCTTAAATCGGTTTGCGCAGCAGTTATTTCTGTGTTAGAACCTGTACCCAATTCAAATTTATTTTTGGTTTGATTGAAAACATTTTCAGCAAGTGCCATATTTTTCTTTTGATAATCAAGTGTAGTTATAGCCGCATTGAAATTTAATTTTGAAGATTCTATTTCATTATCAATAGATAATTTTAAATTATCTATTTGATTCTCTGTTTGTTTTAGTTCAAGCCTTGACTTTGTAACGTGTGAATTTTTTGAGAAACCACTAAATATGGGAACAGAAAGGTTCATCCCAACAAATGAAGTTGTAAACCAATCACCTTTTCCAAAAAAGTTAAATTGATTTCTCTGAGCATTCTTGGTATAAGATCCGGATAATGATAGTGATGGCAAATAGCTCATTTTATATCTTTTAATATTGAGCTCATTCAATTGCTTCACCAGATCTAAATATTGGAAATCTTTACGATCAGCATAATTAAAAACTGTGTCAGTTATAAAATCTTTTTTGATTTTATCTTCTGTTAATTCCTCAGTTAAAACTAAAGTGTCTTTTGTGGGCATCCCAATTAAGGTCTTCAATGCCTGATATCCAATATCGATACTATTGAGTGCCTTTAATTTTTCTGTTTCCAAATTTGAGATCTGTACAGATATTTTATCGATATCTAATTTTTCAACAAATCCATTTTGATATAGCACTTTTGTGTCTGATTGCAATTTGTTTAAACGATCAAGGTTAGCATCAAAAATGCCAATTTGTGTTTTGCTTGCCACCAGTTGGTAGTATATTTTATATACATTGGCCTTGATCATTTCTTCTGTTACTTCTACATTCTTATTTGAATAGGCAATACTGGCTGCACGTGCTTGTAAGCCTACAAAAACCTGTCCATCAAAAAGAAGTTGTTGTAGTTGAAAGCCTGCATTTGCATTATACTTAGTACCAAACTGAACTGGAATATATGTTCCTGCAGGTTGTCCGAATATCTCCCCAGGTAATAATGAAGTAGGGATTTTTAAATAATCGTTAGCACTAACAGTAGCAGAAAAAGTTGGTAATGCTGCAGCTGTTACATCACGATTTATCTCTTGTTGAATTTTTACATTTAGAAGTGCATTTTTAACCTGTACATTGTTTTTATGTGCAAAGTCTACACACTCCTTTACAGAAAATGCGTGCTTAACACCTGTCTGGGCTATTGTTGCGTTAGCTGCTAATAAAAAGCAGACTATCCACATAAAAGCTTTCATTGGTTTTTGGTTCATAAGTTATTGTTTTTGTCTTTCTTGCTTGTATTGATCAATTTTTTGAATTCCTTCTTTTGTGGCAATTCCATATAAAAAAATTTCTAATATTTCCTGATTCACTTTTGTAAAATCATATTTTGAAACAGGGAATATTTCTGAATTTGTGGCGATAAAGAATGTTTCAAGATGAAATTTTGTGAGTATATCGATATTGATCTCTGATCGATACAAACCTTCTTTGATACCCAATTCTAAATTGTCTTTGATGATATTATAGAAGAAATCATTTTTATGCTGGTTTATTTTTTTAAAACACTTTGGATGGTATTTCTGAATATCGTGAATGATGGTTGGATTTAATTGCTTGAACATTTCTTTCATAGTATCCATCGATAAGAAAAATTCATGAATGCTATTTTGCTTGTTTTTCTTATTGTTTTCGCAGCCTTCATAATTCCTTTTCAATTCAATGTCTATCACACCCTCTACCAAGGCATCTTTATCCTCATAGTACTGATAAATGGTTTTTTTACTGATTGTTAGGTGATACGCAATATCATCCATGCTCACACTTCGAATGCCGTATCGCATGAATAAATCGTATGTCTGATTAATAATTCTGTCTTTTGTTTCCATATGTTAAAATAGAGGCGCAAAACTATGGAAACTTTTAGCTTAAAAATAGTTTCCATGGTTTTTAATATTAATTTTTTGTTAAACGGCTTAAAAAAGGGATAAAACTGCAAAAAAAGGGAGCACTTGTTAGATTAGACGATTGAAAACCGTTGATATTTTATAGAATCCCTGATTCTTCTTTAATTTACAATCAAATCAGACAATGAGAAAACTAGCAAGACCTGGATTTAAAGAAACATTGGGGAAATTATTACAGTTATTTCTCCAGGGTCTGATTGTTTTGGCCCCTATTGGCATTACCATTTGGGTGGTTTTTGGACTTTTTAATTGGGTTGATAGCTTTCTTCCCAATCTTATCAACAGCTTTTCACCCGATCTCTTACAAAAAGATGCCTCAGGTAACTTAAGAAGACTTCCAGGTTTGGGCTTCTTGGTGGTAGTAACACTTGTATTATTTGTGGGATGGCTTTCTTCATTGTTTGTTGTAGGAAGATTAGTGGCTGTTTTCGATACTGTTCTAGAAAGAACACCCGGTATTAAATTCATTTATTCATCAGTGAAAGATTTCTTGGAAGCTTTTGCTGGTAATAAAAAAAAATTCGATCATCCTGTTCTGGTTAATGTAGATGGAGCAGACGTATGGAGAATAGGATTTATTACACAGGATAGTAGCAAACATCTTGGATTGGAAACACATATCACCGTGTATGTTCCGCACTCTTACGCAATTTCGGGTATTACATATATGGTACCAAAAGAAAAAGTGCGTTCACTTCCGCCAAATATTCATGCAGCAGATGCAATGAAATTTACTGTTTCTGGTGGCGTTTCAGATGTGCCAGAATAAAACAACAAACGATTGTGAGTTTTTTATTTGAAGTGTTTTTCTATTTCGCTTACTAAACAAAATCGGCATTTAACAAAACGGAGTCTATTCTTTTGCGCTAAATTCAATTACTTTGCGGTTTCAAGCAACCGTAATGAAACTGCATAATTTTAATTCAGGTCCTTCTATCCTGCCTCTACCAGTTTTAGAGCAAGCCTCGAATGCTATTCATAATTTTAATAATACTGGTCTATCCATTTTAGAAATTGGCCACCGCACTTCGCATTTTCAAGAAGTATTAAACAGTGCTATTAGCTCGGTTAAAAAATTGATGCAATTAGATGATCAGTACGAAGTACTTTTCTTACATGGAGGCGCTACCACTCAGTTTATGCAAATTCCCATGAACCTTTTAGATGATGGTAAAACTGCTGCATATTGCGATAATGGAATCTGGGGAACTAAGGCCATCAAAGAAGCATCTTTATTCGGGAATGTGGTGGTTGCTGCATCATCTGCCGATAAAAATTATACTTATATTCCGAAGGATTTACAATACCCAGATAATGCTAGCTATTTGCACATCACTACAAATAATACAGTAGAAGGAACGCAATGGCATCAATATCCTTCTACCAATATTCCACTTGTTGGAGATATGAGCAGTGATATATTTAGCAGACAGATTGATTTTAAAAAGTTTTCGGTTATCTACGCAGGTGCTCAAAAAAATATGGGCGCTGCTGGGGTAAATATGTTGGTGATTAAGAAAGATATTTTAGGCAAAATTCATAGACGTATTCCTACCATCATGAATTACCAAAAACATATTGAAGCAGGTTCTTTAATGAATACCCCGCCTGTGTTTGCTGTTTATGTAAGCATGCTTACTCTTAAATGGATTGAAGAAGAAGGTGGTTTAATGGAAATGGGGAAGAGAAGTGTTAAACGTGCACAGTTATTATATAATACACTTGATAGTCTCCCTTTATTTAAATCAAATATTGCTAAAGAAGATCGTAGTGAAATGAATGCGGTATTCTTTATAGAAGATGAAAATTTACAAAACACTTTCCTTGAAGAATGCAAACAAGCAGGATTCATAGGCGTTAAAGGTTATAGAACAGTTGGTGGTGTTAGAGTAAGTATGTACAATGCGCTTCCATTGAGTAGTGTAGAAGCAATGACAGATTTAATGAAATCATTCGCTACAAAAAAAGGTTAGTTTAATTTAAGCATCAAGTAAGTATCGATTATGGCACATATAAAACCATTTAAAGCATTAAGACCACAAGCACAATTAGCAAAATCAGTTGCCAGTAGACCCTATGATGTATTAAGTAGCGCGGAAGCAAAAATCGAAGCTCAGGGAAACCCTGCAAGCTTCTTGCACATCACAAAAAGTGAAATTGATCTTCCAGATTCTGTAGACGTACATGCACAGGAAGTTTACAATCAAGCAAAATCAAATTTACAGGCTTCTATTCAACGTGATACTTTGTTTCGCGAATCAAAGGAATGCTACTATATCTATCAGTTAATAATGAATGGGAGAAGTCAGACCGGACTTGTTTGTGTAAGCAGTGTTGATGATTATGAAAATGATATCATAAAAAAACATGAATTTACCAGGCCAGAAAAAGAATTAGATCGTATTAATCATATCAAAACCTCGGGTGCACAAACGGGTAATGTATTTTTAGCTTATCGCAATCAACCGGAGATCGATGCCATTATTGAAAAATGGAAAACAACAAAGTCTCCCGGATATGATTTTACGGCTGATGATGGCATACATCATACTATTTGGATCATCAGCGATGGTGGCATATGCGATCAGATCAGTTCAATATTTGATAAAGAAGTTCCTTGTACTTATATCGCAGACGGTCACCACAGAGCCGCTTCCGCATCAAAAGTACGTTTATCTTTGGGTAACGAAGCAACAGAAGGATCGAACTATTTTCTAACTACTTTATTTCCTGCAAATGACCTTCATATCATGGACTATAACCGTGTTGTAAAAGACCTAAACGGTTTGAGTAACAAAGATTTTTTGAAAGCTTTAGAAAATAATTTTATAGTTAGTTCAGAAGGTAGTAATCCTTTCAAACCTGCTAGCTTACACGAAATAGGTTTGTATCTTGATCACAATTGGTATAAACTGGTTGCAAAAGAAGGCAGCTTTATTAATGATCCCATTGGTACATTAGACGTGACCATTTTGCAAGACAATGTGCTTTCTGCTTTATTAAATATTAACGACCCAAGAACTGATACCAGAGTAGATTTTGTAGGAGGAATTAGAGGACTATCAGAACTTGAAAAAAAAGTGGATAGTGGCGAAATGGCTGCAGCATTTAGTATTTATCCTGTTTCGATGAATCAATTATTCGATATTGCCGATAGTGGGAAAGTAATGCCTCCAAAAAGCACTTGGTTTGAACCTAAACTTAGAGATGGCTTGCTCACTCACCTGATTTACGAATAATATATTAACTATATAACACTAAAGCCGATCCGATTTTCGAGATCGGCTTTTTTTATTTACCCTCTTTTCCCTAATTTGAATAGTAATTAGCTGCTGAATGCCATAAGATTCTATCTAGAATTTTAAATTATTTTCTAGATTTACTCCAACGATAGCCATATGAATAATAAAAGACTTTTTGATTGCCTCGATCACCAGCTTAAGAATTTTCCCAAACAAGATATGCTGGCGGCTAAAGAAAATGGTCATTGGGTAAGTTATAGCACAGAATCAGTTGTAAATACCGCTAACCAATTCAGTGCAGGACTTTTAGAATTAGGTGTAAGTGGACATGGATTTACTCCTGAAGGCAGCGATAAAATTGCCATCCTAAGTAATAATCGTCCAGAATGGGTTTTCACCGATTTAGCTGCTCAACAAATAGGTGCCATTTTAATTCCGATTTATCCAACCACAAATCCCCTAGAATTAGAATTTATTTTAAATGATACCGCTACAAAATATGTTTTTGTAAGTAGTAAAGACCTTTACGATAAAGTGAAGGATGTTATGGCAAAGGTTCCATCAGTAACTAATATTTACAGTTTCGATAAATTAGATGGCGTTCCACATTGGTCTGAAATTACCAAACTAGCTTCTGAAAATTCTATCATAAAAGTGGAAGCGTTAAAAAAAGAAATTCCAGATTCGCATCTTGCAACTATTATTTATACATCAGGTACTACCGGTATTCCAAAAGGGGTAATGCTGCGTCATAGTAATATTTATAACAATGTACTTTATTCAAAAAAGAGTTTCCCTTTTGAAGATGCACCCGATACAAGAGTACTAAGCTTCTTACCATTGAATCATATATTCGAAAAAACTTGTACGTATATTTATCTGTTCAGTGGTATAAGTATCTATTATGCTGAAAGCCTTGAAACCATTGGCGATAATTTAAAAGAAATCAAGCCGAATGGTTTTACTACTGTACCAAGACTTCTCGAAAAAGTATTCGAGAAAATAATGCTTGCGGGTTCTCATTTAACAGGCTTTAAACGAAGTTTGTTTTTTTGGGCTGTTGGATTAGCAGAAAAATATGACAATATAAAACCTGGTGGACTCTGGTATCATATGCAATTAGCCATTGCCAACAAACTCATTTTTCAAAGATGGCGTGAGGCCTTAGGTGGTAATATTTCTTTTATCATTACGGGTGGAGCAGCTTGTCAGATTAAACTGTTACGCATTTTTAATGCTGCAAAAATTCCAGTTTTCGAAGGTTACGGGCCAACCGAAAATAGCCCAGTGATCAGCGTGAACAGAATGGAAAAAGGAGGAACAAAATTTGGTACAGTAGGACCTCCCATTGAAGGTGTTCAAGTTAGATTAGCTGAAGATGGAGAAATTCAAGTAACTGGTCCGTGTGTAATGGCAGGCTATTATAAAAAGCCTGATATTACTGCAGAAACCATAGTGGATGGTTGGTTATTGACTGGTGATATTGGGGTTTTTGAAGATGGTAAATTCTTAAAAATCATCGACCGTAAAAAAGAACTTTTCAAAACAAGCGGTGGAAAATATGTAGCACCTCAGCCCATTGAAAATAAATTGATCGAGAGCCCTTTTATTGAACAAGTAATTGTTGTGGGTTCTGAAAGGAAATTTGTTGGTGCACTTATTGTTCCTTCTGTAGCAACTTTAAAAGAATGGATGCGCGAAAAAGAAATTGCATTCACAACCATAGAAGACGCTCTGCATCATCCAAAAGTGTTAGAACTTTATCGTCAGTTAGTAGAAAGCTTTAACACCTTTTTCAATCATGTGGAGCAAATTAAAAAGTTCGAATTACTTCCCAGAGAGTGGAGCGTGATTTCTGGAGAACTAACCCCTAAATTGAGTTTGAAGCGAAAAGTAATCATGGAAAAATTCAAAGATGCGGTGGAAAGAATCTACGCAGAATAAAAAGTTTATTATAATCCAATAAAAAAGGCCCAATAAATTCGGGCCTTTTTTTGTTTTTAATTATATTTAAGCAAATCGAAACTATGCTTAGAACAAAACTAAAGACGTATATGCTGTTGTTGATGGGCTCTATGTTTTCCATTATTTCGCATGCGCAACAATCAACTTCCTACAATCCACAAAAAGTAGAAGCCATTAAAAATGACGTGCTTCAATCGGTTAGTGGAAAAGAAAAAGCTGTACAAGAAATGGTGGACATGGTTTTTAGTTTTGGTGAATTAGGCTTTCAAGAAATTGAAACTTCTAAATACCTCACTGATATCTTGGAAAAAAATGGATTTACCATTGAACGCGGCATCTCGGGTATCCCAACAGCTTGGATGGCTAAATGGGGAAATGGCAGTCCGGTGATTGCACTTGGTAGCGATATCGATTGTATTCCAAAAGCATCACAAAAACCAGGTGTGGCTTACAAAGACCCCATCGTAGAAAGTGCTCCCGGTCACGGTGAAGGACACAATTCTGGTCAGGCCGTAATCATCTTCGCAGCAATTGCAGCAAAAGAAGCGATGATCAAAAATAAAATTCCAGGCACCCTATTAATATGGCCAGGTGTGGCTGAAGAATTATTAGCAAGTAAAGCCTGGTATGTAAGAGATGGTTATTTTAAAAATGTGGATGCTTGTATTTTCACGCATGTGAGTGGCAATTTTAGTTCTAACTATGGAGATAATGGTGGAGATGGAATGGTTTCTGTGAAATTTTCATTTGATGGAGATGCGGCACATGCTGCAGGGGCTCCATGGAGAGGAAAAAGTGCACTCGATGCAGTGGAGCTTATGGATGTGGGTTGGAATTTCAAAAGAGAACACTTAAAACCCACACAACGCTCACACTATGTAATAACTGATGGTGGAGATCAACCCAATGTAGTTCCTTCTAAAGCCAGCGTATGGTATTATTTCAGAGAAAGAGAATACAAGGATATTAAGAGTATGTATGAATCTGCTATCAATATTGCAAAAGGAGCCGCTATGATGACAGACACTAAAATGAAATATCAAATTTTAGGAACAGCATGGCCTGGGCATTTCAACAAACCTCTGGCCATTGTGATGCACCAAAATATTGAGAAAGTGGGATTGCCAACATGGACAGAAGCCGATAAACAATTGGCTGCCGCGGTGCAAAAATTGGTAGATGCTCCAAAAATTGATGAAGAAGGAAATCCGGTAGATGGATTGGCTTCTAAAATTGATACACTCAAGGGATCTGTACCCTTTTCATGGGGTGGAGGATCAGATGATATTGCAGATATTTCCTGGAATGTACCCACCATTGTTTTATCCTATCCTGCCAATATTCTTGGTACAAAAGGACATCATTGGGGTGATGCCATTGCAATGGCAACACCGATTGCACATAAAGGAACTTTAGCTGGTGCAAAAGCCACAGCGCTTACTTTGGTAGACCTGTTTACGAATCCTAAATTATTAAGAGACTCAAAAGATTATTTCGTAAATGTTCAAACGAAAGACACAAAATATATTCCTTTCATTAGTGCATCAGATCCTCCGGCTATTTATTTGAACAAAGAAATCATGAATCAGTTCAGAGAAAAGATGAAACCATTTTATTACGATCCTTCTAAATACAAAAACTATTTAGAACAATTAGGTATCAGCTATCCAACACTTGAAAAGAAATAAAAAATATTAAAAATGCTACGATTAAAAATTAAACTTATTTCCATTTTTTTATTGGGGAGTATAGTTGCTTCCCATTCTTTAGTTTATGCTCAATCAAATAAACCACTAAGTATTAAACAAGTGGATGCTATTAAAACGGATGTATTACATTCTGTAAGTGATAAAGAAAAAGCTGTGCAAGAAATGGTGGATATGGTTTTTAGTTTCGGAGAATTAGGATTTCAGGAATCTGAAACTTCTAAATACCTCACCAATATTCTTGAAAAAAATGGATTCACTATTGAACGCGGTATTTCTGGCATCCCTACTGCTTGGATTGCAAAATGGGGAAATGGAAGTCCGGTTATTGCATTAGGAAGTGATATCGATTGTATTCCTAAAGCTTCACAAAAGCCAGGCGTAGCTTACAAAGATCCAATTGTAGAAGGTGCACCAGGCCATGGTGAAGGCCACAATTCTGGTCAGGCCGTGATCATCTTCGCAGCTATCGCAGCCAAGGAAGCAATGATTAAAAATAAAATTCCGGGTACCTTAATGATCTGGCCAGGTGTAGCAGAAGAACTTGTAGGAAGTAAAGCATGGTATATCCGTGATGGCTATTTTAAAAATGTGGATGCATGTATTTTCACACACGTGAGTGGAGATTTTGGATGCGATTATGGAGATAATGGAGGCAATGGTTTAGTATCTGTAAAATTCTCTTTTGATGGCGATGCGGCACATGCTGCTGGTGCACCTTGGAGAGGTAAAAGTGCATTAGATGCTGTTGAACTCATGGATATTGGTTGGAATTTTAAAAGAGAACATTTAAAACCTACACAAAGATCCCACTATGTAATTACTGATGGTGGAGATCAACCCAATGTGGTTCCTTCTAAATCTAGTGTTTGGTACTATTTCAGAGAAAGAAATTACGCCGATATTCAAAGCATGTACGACGCGGGTATCAATATTGCAAAAGGAGCAGCTATGATGACAGATACTAAAATGAAGTATCAGATTCTAGGAACTGCATGGCCAGGTCATTTTAATAAACCACTAGCTATTGCATTACATGCCAATATCGAAAAAGTAGGATTTCCCGAGTGGTCTGAAGCAGACCAACAAATGGCTTTAGCTGTTCAAAAATTAGTGGAAGCTCCTAAAAAAGATATGAAAGGGAAAGAAATAAATGGTTTAAGAAATACATTAGATACTTTAAGTGGATCTGTACCCTTCTCATGGGGGGGTGGTTCTGATGATATTGCAGATATTTCATGGAACCTCCCTACCATCGTTTTACGCTATCCGGCAAATATTCCTGGAACAAAAGGACATCATTGGGCTGATGCCATTGCAATGGCAACACCAATTGCCCATAAAGGGTCTTTAGCTGGTGCAAAAGCCACTGCACTTACCTTGGTAGATCTTTTTACCAATCCTAAAATCTTGGAGGATGCAAAAGACTATTACAAAAACGTTCAGACGAAAGACGTTCAGTACAAACCATTTATAAGTGCCACTGACCCGCCTGCCATTTATTTGAATCAGGAAACCATGAATCAGTATCGCGAAAAGATGAAACCTTTTTATTACGATCCTACCAAATATGCAACCTATTTAGAGCAACTTGGAATAAAATATCCCACAGTAGAAAAGAAGTAATTAATTTAGGGGCCGGTCTTTTAGCAATATTTGCGAAAATTACTGGCCCTTATTTTAAAAACCTATCCTGATGAAAACTGTTTTAGTGTTTTTGTGTGTGCTTCTTTTCGCAGCCTGTGAAAAAACTAATTTAACAGATACCACCCCTTCTTGTATCAAACAAGCCATGGCAACCGGACAAATAAATGGCTTTACAGTAGGAAAAATAATGTCTTATTCTTTTCAGGGAGATACCGTTTTTTTAATGGAAGCCCCCGTACCAACCGCAGACATGCCTAATCCTATCTACGACAAAAAGTGTAACCTAATTTGTTCTGTTGGCGGCTTTATTAGTCCGAATTTAACCCTCTGCAATGGCGATATATTTAGCAATAAAGCGGTCTTTATAAAAACAGTGTGGACCAAATAATATTATTCAATTCCTGGTTGTTTTAATACCCAACCCGTTTTCTTTTTCTCAGCATCAACGATAGCTTTTACATCAGCTAATAATTTTTTAGCGTCATACACAATACCATCTTTAATAGTATACTGTACTCCACCAGTTCGTATTATTTTATTGTCTGCATTTAATTCAATGGCACCAGTACCATACAGTACTTGTAAATTTTTAAGAGGGTTCGCATTCACAATTGCGATGTCTGCTAATTTTCCTACTTCAACAGAACCAATTTCTTTATCGGCGCCTAATGCTTGTGCTGCATATAAAGTAGCCGAACGAATTACTTCAAGTGGATGAAAACCTGCTTCACGTAAGAGTTCTAATTCACGGATATATCCAAAGCCATATAATTGATAAATAAATCCATTATCCGATCCGGCGGTAACCCTTCCCCCGCGATTTTTATACTCATTAATAAATGTCATCCATAAACGATAATTGTTTTTCCATTCCACTTCCTGTTCGGTTCCCCAACTTTGCCAATATGACCCATGTGATTGTCTGCTAGGTTCATAAAATTTCCATAAAGAAGGTAATGTATACGTCTCATGCCATTCTGCTCTTCTGGTTCTTTGCAGATCGCGATTGGCGTCATAAATATTAAATGTGGGGTCGAGGGTAAAATCAAGCGCTAGTAATTCATTCATTACTTTATTCCAGTGTTCGCTATAAGGGGCTGCTGCTTGTTTCCATAATTTGCCCGCTTCTTCAAAACGATTTTGTTCGTTGTTATAATTATAATCTAGTGGAAATTGTTGCACCGTTTTATCTGTGAACAGCGCTTCAGGTAATCCATACCAATGTTCCATACTCGTCATGCCTGCTCTGGCAGAGTTCAATACATTCCACCTTGCCACATCTGTTTGTGCATGATGGCAACAAGATCTTAAACCCAATCTTTTATTTTCTCGAATGGCAGCATCCATTACTTCTGGTGAAGCACCAAAAAATTTAATCCCATCCGCTCCATTTTTTGCATTCTGTTGCACCCAAGTGCGTGCTTGATCTGCTGTTACAATTGGATTGGTACTACCCATTCCAAAAGCAGTATAGGCAAAAATTCTAGGAGCCGTTATTTGATTAGCCGCACTCTTTTTCTTTTCATCTAAAACCCAATCTAATCCATTACCTGTTGAGGGATCTCGTATCGTAGTTATGCCATGTGCCATCCATAATTTAAAAACATATTCTGCGGGTGTACCCTGTTCTGTACCTCCAATATGCCCGTGCATATCAATCAATCCAGGCATCGCATACATGCCTTCACAATTCAATTCTTTACCACCGGGTTTTAATACCGGTCTTCGTCCATCAGCAATCTTAATACCAGGGCTTCCCAATGAAGCGATTTGAACAATTTTATTTTTTTCAATCACAATATCAACAGGCCCGTACGCGGGTGCACCGGTTCCATTTATTAAAGTAACCCCTCTAATAATTAATTGTACATATTGTCCATCCCCATCATTTTTTTCAGGGGCTTTAGCTATTTGCGCAAAGTTGGTAGCCGTTACAATCATGGCCATAGAAAACACCAAGATCTTTTTACTAATGATATGCATAGTTATTGTTTGAAATGAAATATACAATTAAAAAATAATTATCGGGAATTCGCTGCAATTATTCAATACTCTGGGCATTTCGTGCAACGACTTTTTTCTGTGTTTCCAGAAATTTATTTCTGATAACAGTTTGTACCGGTGTGATAGAAATTTTACTTTCAAGCCAAGAGATAATATCGAGATACATAAACGCACGCGTTTCAAATCTGTCGTTCTCCAACTCTTTTAATTGCAAGAGTAATTTTTCAAACTCCGGTTTTAATTCTTTTGGAGAAAGCCTAAAACTATACCTGATAAACGCAAAAACAGCCACTTCTACCGTACTGAGGTTTTCCATTTTCGACATAAATCGATAGACCGATTTCAATAAGTATTCGAGTATATCGTAATTCCCCAATTCATAGTGTGCAATTAAATGTAATAGCCTGGCATAACATTGGAGGTCGGTTCTTAGATCTACTTTCCAGTTAATGATCTTATTTAGAAAGTCGATACTTCTATCAAAATCTCCACTTCCAAAATACAGGGATGCTATTTTGTAATAAAATACCAATATGCGATGCCTGTCTAGATATAGTTCATATTCTTTGAGCTTCTCTTCAATCAACGGAACTTCACTTAATCCTTCCGTAAAACTGCCCTCCATAAAATGTTGGTTCAGTTTTGCAATCTGGATATATACAAACACCTGTATGAGGTTATTATGATTCTGTTGCACGATACTGGTCTGTGAAAAATTTTCGAAACATTGAATTGTTTCCCGAAATTTTTGATAATTACCCAGATCAAAATGCGCACTCATTAAATTATGCAAGCCTTTTATATAATGAGCCGTTTCTACTTCTATCATCTTTGGCTCTTGATTAAAAAGGTCTACCCATTTCGAACAATACCTATAATACATAATCAGATCCTGAATAATGAACGCGTACCAACATTTACACTGATAGCGATATAACTTTTCATAAAATCCCTTACAATCTTTCGAGGCTTCTATTAAACCATTATTGTATAAAAGGTTAAGCGATTCTGCATCCTTACTATTTCTGGCTAATCCATTTTTAATATACCAACTGTATAACTGAAGCGATAAATTAGACAATGCACCAATCATGGTTAGCCGTTGATTGGTTTCCACCACTTCAGCAGCCAGGCGATCTGCCCGATCCTGCATACTGCGGGTAATATGTAGACCTTCAATGTTCTTCTCTAAAAATAAGGCCTGAAGCAAATAAGTTACCTGATTATTGGCCTTCGATAATTCTTTGATCTTTTCTAAAATCTTGAGACTCTGGTGGTAAAGACCTTTATTATATAGGATGCGAGCAAAGTCGAGCTGCTCATGAATTTGAATGTCGATGTTATCATCCTGTTTCAATAGCCTCAGGCTATTGAGCAATTCACGGTATAAATGAGCTTTTAGGTTCGATAATTGCTGTTTTTGAAGTGTAGGGTTCTTTTTAAATAATAATTCCTCGTCGTATACCTCCATTTTATCCAATGCATCGAATAACTGAATGATTTTCAAGTCGCTGGAAGCAGAATTTCGCTTCACAAATAACTTGAAATTCCGCTTTTCTGATCTTTCTAGCGACTGAATCAACAAAAACAAAGCATCAGTAGAACGGTTAGGCATCGTAATTTTTTTGGGCCAAAAATCAATAACAGCAAGGCTTTCATCAAATATATGACAATTTGAGCACTGTAAAAACAGCACTATTTTGATCAAAATAAGACATTGTTTGCATTTATATTCGAATATGGCAGGTTGGCTTCTTTGTTATAAAAGACGATCTATAACAAATTTAGTCGCCTGTTTTCTTGTCTAAAAAGGTTAAAAAAGCTAATACATGAGTGAAAAGGTTTATATATTCGATACCACATTACGCGATGGAGAGCAGGTGCCTGGTTGTAAGTTAAATGCTACTGAAAAACTGGAATTGGCTTTAAAACTCGAGGCATTAGGTGTTGATATTATTGAAGCTGGCTTCCCCGTTTCCAGTCCCGGTGATTTTGAATCGGTATCCCAAATTGCCAAAGTGATCAAAAATGCCACTGTTTGTGGGTTAAGTCGCGCTGTACAAAAAGACATCGAAGTAGCAGGTGCAGCATTGAAATTTGCAAAACGTTCACGAATTCATACAGGAATTGGCACTTCTGATTTTCATATCAAGAGTAAATTCAATTCTAATAGAGAAGATATTTTAGAGAGAGCCATTCAATGTGTGAAGTGGGCCAGAAATTTTACAGACGACGTTGAGTTCTATGCAGAAGATGCAGGTAGAACTGAAAATGAATATTTAGCGAGAGTAGTGGAATCCGTTATCAAGGCCGGAGCTACTGTAGTTAATATTCCGGATACCACAGGCTATTGTTTGCCAAACCAATACGGTGATAAGATTGCTTACTTGATCAACAACGTCCCAAATGTTGACAAGGCAATTCTTTCTTGCCATTGCCACAACGATTTGGGGTTAGCCACTGCTAACTCCATTGCTGGCATTATTAGCGGTGCCCGACAAATTGAGTGTACCATTAACGGTTTAGGCGAACGTGCTGGAAACACAGCATTAGAAGAAGTTGCCATGATCATTCAATCGCATAAAGACCTTGGTTTTTATACCAATATTGATAGTAAACAATTGAATCCCTTGAGCCGTGAGGTATCAGATATCATGCGCATGCCTGTTCAACCAAATAAGGCAATCGTTGGTGCAAATGCATTTTCACATTCATCAGGTATTCATCAGGATGGGTTTTTGAAAGATGCACAAACCTATGAGATCATAAATCCTGAAGTTGTAGGTGCAGGAGAAAGTAAGATCGTGTTAACAGCAAGAAGCGGAAGAAGCGCTTTGGCACATCGCTTTCAAAAAATTGGTTATCAGTATAATCGTAACGATATAGACTTTTTGTATGAAAAGTTCTTACAGGTTGCCGATCGCAAAAAGGAAGTGGAAGAAAGCGATTTGCATTCGCTAGCAAAGGCTTATAGCCCAGTGCTAGCCACAAATTAGGGTTTTCTCATAAGTATAGTTTTAGTTTTTAGGCGTGGCGTTTCTGCGTCACGCTTTTTATGTCGATTCAATTGTACCTAATTCAAAAATTATTATGTACGATTTTATTTAATAGAAGAGTTCTTTGTTTATTTCGGATGACAGTACTAAATTCGCATGAATAACAACACATGTTAAAAAGCAAATTAAATAATGTCATTATCATCAACACGGTCATAACGATCGTGGTGGTCATTATTATTCCTGCTTTGAACAGAGGTTGTGCATTTTAATAGTTAAGTATAAACTACCTATAAAAGCCCCGCCTCGAAACAGGCGGGGCTTTGTTTTTACGAACATCCGAAATCAATTAAAGAATAAATAAGATTATGGCAAATTATTACAACGAAAACACGATTATTTTTCTCGATGGCAATTTTGTGAAAGCAGCTGAGTCGAAAATTGATTTATACAGTCAGTCGCTTCACTATGGATTCGCAGTTTTTGAAGGCATTCGCTCATACAGAACTACAAATGGAGATACACAGATCTTCAAAGCCAAAGAACACTTTGATCGCTTAAAGCATTCAGCAGATTCATTACGTCTTCCGTATCAATTTAAGTCTGAAGACCTTATCGATGCTACTTACGAAGTTTTAAAACAAAATAACTTACAGAACGCTTATATCCGTCCGTTGGTTTACGGACCATCGAATATGTCGTTCAACCTCAATACAGAATCTCACCTAACTATTCAGGCCTGGGAAATGGGTGCATTTTTAGGAGATAAATTATTACGTATCGGAACCTCGTCTTTTCAACGCCCCAATCCAAAAGGATTTAAAATTACTGCAAAAGCTGCTGGGCATTATGTAAATAGTATCCTGGCCAGCTATGAAGCAAAAGATATGGGGTATGATGAAGCATTGCTAACAGATATGAACGGATTCGTGGCTGAAGGCCCAGGTGCGAATATGTTCTTCGAAAAAGATGGCAAGTTATTTACCCCATCACTAGGTAATATTTTACCTGGTATCACACGTGCCACTGTTTTGGAAATATGTAAAAATTTAGATATTTCAGTGGAAGAGAAATTCTTTACAAAAGAAGATGTATATGGTTCAGATGCCGCATTTTTCTGTGGTACAGCCGCTGAAGTGATCGGCTGGGAAAGCCTTGATGGTATTGCATTTAAGAAAGGCTGGAACGATACATTAGGTAAAAAAGTACAAGACGCTTATAAAGCATTGATTGTAGCTGATAAATAATCAAGAATCGGAAATTAAGAGATCATGGAATTAAATAAGTATAGCAAAACAATAACACTAGATGCCACACAACCTGCAGCGCAGGCTATGTTTTACGGAATTGGATTAACCGACGAAGATTTGCAAAAAGCACAAGTGGGTGTAGTGAGTATGGGTTATGATGGAAACACTTGTAACATGCATTTGAATGAGTTGGCTCAGGTTGTTAAAAAAGGTATTTGGAAAAATAATTTAGTAGGCCTCATCTTCAACACTATCGGAGTGAGTGATGGTATGAGTAATGGTACCGATGGCATGCGTTATTCATTGGTGAGCCGAGATGTAATTGCAGATTCTATTGAAGCTGTTTGTGGTGCGCAATATTACGATGGTTTAATTGCCATCCCTGGTTGTGATAAAAATATGCCGGGTTCCTTAATAGCTATGGGTCGATTAAATCGCCCCGCCATTATGGTATACGGTGGAACCATTGCCCCTGGTCATTATAATGGACAAGACTTAAATATTGTTTCTGCTTTTGAAGCATTAGGTCAGAAGATTGCAGGTAATTTAAGTGAGGCCGATTTTAAAGGTATTGTTCAACACGCTTGTCCAGGTGCAGGTGCCTGTGGTGGTATGTATACTGCTAATACCATGGCCTCTGCTATCGAAGCCTTGGGTATGAGTCTTCCCTTCTCTTCATCAAACCCTGCCCTGAGCGCAGAAAAACAAAAAGAATGTCAGGACGCTGGTGCTGCTATTAAATTATTACTGGAAAAAGATATCAAACCAAAAGATATCATGACACGTAAAGCATTTGAAAATGCCATTACACTAATCATGATTTTGGGCGGCTCTACCAACGCAGTGCTACACATGATTGCCATGGCAAAGAGTGTGGATGTTAGTTTAACACAAGATGATATTCAAGCCATCAGTGATAAAACACCTGTATTAGCAGATTTTAAACCAAGTGGTAAATACCTGATGCAAGACCTGCACCAATATGGTGGTGTTCCTGCAGTAATGAAATACTTATTAAAGAATGGTTTCTTACACGGCGATTGTTTAACCGTTACCGGAAAAACCATTGCAGAGAATTTAGAAAAAATGCCTGATCTGGATTTTGATCAGCAAAAAATTATATTCCCCCTGGAGTCACCCCTTAAAGCTACTGGTCATTTACAAATCCTCTACGGCAATCTTGCTGAAAAAGGCTCTGTGGCAAAGATCAGTGGTAAAGAAGGTGAAAAATTTGTGGGCCCTGCCCGCGTTTTTGATGGTGAACAAGAATTGATCAAAGGCATTAACAGTGGAAAAATTAAACACGGCGATGTAGTGGTGATTAAACACGTTGGACCAAAAGGAGCACCCGGTATGCCAGAAATGCTGAAACCAACATCTGCAATTATTGGTGCAGGTTTAGGAAAATCTGTAGCCTTAATTACTGATGGTAGATTCAGTGGCGGTACTCACGGATTTGTGGTAGGTCATATAACACCAGAAGCATTTGTGGGTGGTTTAATTGGATTAGTGGAAGACGATGATGTGATTGAATTAGATGCCGTAAATAATACAATCCATCTTCGAGTCAGCGATGAGATCATTGCTCAGCGTAGAGCAAATTGGAAACAACCTGCCTTAAAAGCAACAAAAGGATTGTTATTCAAATACGCACAATGTGTAAAAGATGCTTCAGAAGGTTGTGTAACCGACGAAGCCTAAAATAATTTAGTTCAACTTTCAATATTTACTGATGGAAACTTTAGAAGTAAAAAAAGAAACCGTAGCAAAGCAAACACAAACTATCAATGGCTCACAAGCGGTGTTAGAAGCATTTGTATCGGAAGGAGTGGATACCATTTTTGGTTATCCCGGCGGCGCAATCATGCCGATTTATGATGCACTTTATGATTATCATGATAAACTAAAACATATACTTGTTCGTCATGAACAAGGTGGCATACACGCTGGTCAGGGTTATGCTCGTGCTTCTGGAAGAGTGGGTGTGGTTTTCGGAACAAGTGGTCCGGGTGCCACAAATTTAGTAACAGGTTTAGCCGATGCGATGATCGATAGTACGCCACTTGTTTGTATCACTGGTCAGGTATTTGCACACTTATTAGGTACAGATGCATTTCAGGAAATTGATGTGATCAATATTACCACTCCAGTAACTAAATGGAATTATCAAGTAACTGACGCCAATGAAATTCCAGCTGTTTTAGCAAAGGCTTTTTATATTGCAAGAACAGGACGTCCCGGACCAGTTTTAATCGACATTACAAAAAATGCCCAATTACAATTATTCGAATATGAAGGTTATACCCCTTGCACACATATCAGATCATATCGCCCTAAACCTATTGTTCGAAAAGAATTTGTAGCTGAAGCAGCAGAACTCATTAATAAAGCCGAGAAGCCTTTTGTGATCTTCGGACAAGGTGTAATTCTAGGTAAAGCGGAAAAAGAATTTAAAGCATTTATTGAGAAGGCTGGTCTTCCTGCAGCATGGACAGTAATGGGCTTAAGTGCATTAGACTCAGACCATCCTTTGAATGTTGGAATGCTTGGAATGCATGGTAACTATGGACCGAATGTTTTAACGAATGAATGCGATGTGTTGATTGCCATTGGTATGCGATTCGACGATCGTGTAACTGGTCGCTTAGATAAATACGCCAAACAAGCCAAAGTAATTCACCTTGATATTGATCCTTCAGAAATTGATAAGAATGTAAAAGCTACAGTAGGTGTTTGGGGAGATTGTAAAGAAACACTTCCGTTGTTAACTAAATTAGTAGAAGAAAAACAACATATAGCCTGGGTTAATAAGTTCAATGAATACATGGCAGAAGAAGTCAAAGAAGTTATTCATGAAGAACTGAATCCAACTGATGATATTTTAACTATGGGCGAAGTAATTCGTAACCTAAATGAATTAACAAATGGAAATGCTATCATAGTAACTGATGTGGGTCAACACCAAATGGTAGCTTGCCGTTATGCCAAGTTCAATCAATCAAAAAGTAATATCACTTCAGGTGGCTTAGGTACTATGGGATTTGGTTTGCCTGCAGCAATTGGTGCAAAGTTTGGTGCACCAGATCGCCAGGTAATTACCATTATTGGTGATGGAGGTTTTCAAATGACTTTGCAAGAATTAGGAACAATTATGCAAAATGAAGTAGATGTGAAAATCCTCATTCTGAATAACCAATTCCTTGGGATGGTACGTCAGTGGCAGCAATTGTTCATGGATAAGCGCTATTCCTTTGTGGATATTGCCAGTCCTGATTATGTAACACTTGCAAAAGCCTATGGAATAGAAGGTCAGCGTGTGAATCAACGTGAGATCTTGCACGACGCATTATCTACCATGTTACATCATAAAGGATCATACCTGTTAGAAGTAATGGTAGGTAAGGAAAATAATGTGTTTCCAATGGTGCCGCAGGGTTGCAGCGTAAGTGAAATCAGGTTAAAATAAGCATATCTTATCATTAAAAATTCCCTAAGGGGTTGGCTATGAATAAACAAGAATTTACCATCACCGTTTATACCGAAAACCATATTGGTTTATTGGTACGGATTGCTACCATGTTCTCTCGTAGAAAAATAAATATCGAAAGTTTAAATACCTCACCTTCCGAAGAAGAAGGAATTCATCGCTTTACTATCGTGATCAATGAGTTTGAAGAAGTGGTTCGAAAACTGGCCCGACAAATTGAAAAACAAGTAGAAGTTTTAAAAGCTTATTACAATACAAATGACGAGATTGTTTGGCAGGAATTAGCATTGTATAAAGTATCGACCGACGAAATTGCAGAAAAGGTACAAGTAGAAAGATTGCTTCGCGAACACGGTGCAAGAGCCGTGGTGATTCGTAAAGACTATACCGTTTTTGAAACAAGTGGCCATAGAGAAGAAACAGATAAACTGGTAGAAGTATTGGCTCCTTATGGTTTGATTGAGTTTGTAAGAAGTGCAAGAGTTGCTATCATTAAAGCATCTCATGGCTTCCACGAAAAACTAAGAGAATTCGAAGAAGCCATGCCAGGTGAAGAGCAAATTGAAAATGAATTTCTTAATAAGCAGGAAGGAATTTTTACCATGTAATATTTAAAATAAAATTGAACTAAAATATTCATCAACAAAACCAGGCTCTCAAAAGATCTTGGAAAACAAAACAAAACAAATGGGCAATTATTTTAACACACTATCATTAAGAGAAAAGCTGAATCAATTAGGCGTATGTGAATTCATGGACAAAAGCGAATTTGCAGATGGCGTAAACAAATTGAAAGGAAAGAAAATAGTGATCGTTGGTTGCGGCGCACAAGGTTTGAACCAAGGTTTAAACTTACGCGACTCCGGTTTAGATGTTTCTTATACATTACGTAAAGAAGCCATTGAAGCTAAACGTCAGTCATGGATATCTGCTACTGAAAATAATTTTACAGTAGGTACATACGAAGAACTAATTCCAAATGCCGACTTAGTAATAAATCTTACACCTGATAAACAACATACTTCCGTAATCAATGCGATTATGCCATTGATGAAACTGGGAGCTACTCTCTCTTATTCGCATGGATTTAATATTGTGGAAGAAGGAATGCAAATTCGTAAGGATATCACTGTAATCATGGTGGCTCCTAAATGCCCGGGTTCTGAAGTTCGTGCAGAATATCAACGCGGATTTGGAGTACCAACTTTAATTGCTGTTCATCCGGAGAATGATCCGGAAGAAAAAGGTTGGGAATATGCAAAAGCATATTGCGCAGGTACTGGTGGACACAGAGCAGGCGTTTTACAATCCTCTTTTGTGGCTGAAGTAAAATCAGATTTAATGGGTGAGCAAACCATCCTTTGTGGTTTGTTACAAACCGGATCGATCCTTTGTTTTGATAAAATGGTAGAGAAAGGAATTGATAAAGGATATGCTTCTAAATTAATCCAATACGGATGGGAAGTAGTTACCGAAGCTTTAAAGCAAGGTGGTATCACTGCCATGATGGATCGCTTATCTAATCCTGCAAAAATCAAAGCTTACGAGTTGTCTGAAGAATTAAAAGACATCATGCGTAGCTTATTCCAAAAACACCAGGACGATATCATGAGCGGAGAATTCTCTAAGACCATGATGGAAGACTGGGCTAATAACGATAAAAATTTATTGACCTGGAGAGCCGCCACCGGTGAAACTGCATTTGAAAAAACACCTGCAGGTGATGTAAAAATTGCAGAGCAAGAATTTTTCGATAACGGATTGTTGATGGTTGCTTTTGTTCGTGCAGGTGTAGAATTGGCTTTTGAAACAATGGTTGAATCTGGCATTAAAGAAGAATCTGCTTACTACGAATCATTACACGAAACTCCATTAATCGCTAATACGATCGCTCGTAAGAAGTTATTCGAAATGAACCGGGTTATCTCTGATACTGCAGAATACGGTTGTTATTTGTTTGATCACGCTTGTAAGCCCCTATTGGCCGATTTTATGAAAAAAGTAGAAACTAATGTTATTGGTAAGAACTTTAACGCAGGTAGCGATGCAGGTGTTGATAATAAAGTAATCATTGCAGTGAATGAAGTAATTCGTTTTCATCCAGTTGAAATGATAGGGGCTGAATTACGTAGAGCTATGACTGATATGAAAACGATCAGCACCGTTTCTTAAGTTCTTTTGATAAAAATTAAGACCAGGAACTGCTAAAATTAATTATCTTAGCAGTTCCTTAATATATGTATTTACAGCAAAACCATATTTATACTCCTTCGTCAACAGCATCGCTGTTGCTTGCTGCTGTAACATTTACAACAACAACTACGACCCTGTAAGGGGTTGTAATTTCCATATTATCCATGGGCTGTTGTTTACAGCTGTATTCAAAAAGAAAATTTCGTTTTAAAAATCTTCCTTCTGGAATTAGAAATAATAAATATGCAAGTTTTAAAATTCGGCGGCAGTTCAGTAGCCAATGCTACTAACATGAACAAAGTAGTAGAAATAGTTTTGGAAGCCGCTATTAAAGAACCCACCATTTTAGTGGTTTCTGCAATGGGTGGCGTAACAGATAGCTTGATCAATACTGGAAAATTGGCCGAATCTGGTGATGAGTCTTACAAAACTATTTTGAAAGAACTGGAACAAAAACACCTTGATGCCGTTAGAGACATATTACCCATTCAACAACAAAGTGCTACACTTAGTCAGGTTAAACAAAAATTCAACGAACTGGAAGCCATCAGTGATGGTATATTCTTGTTAGGTGAATTATCCGACAGAACAAATGATAAAATGGTAAGTTTCGGCGAACTTCTTTCCTCATTAATGATTGCAGCAAAGCTTAAGTCGATCGAAGCATCCAGCATATGGGTAGACTCTCGATTACTCATCCGTACAAACTCTAATCATGGAAATGCTACGGTTGATTTTGCGCTTACTACTGAAAATATTACTGGCTTCTTTAATACGTATGCCGCCAAAATATATATTGCTCCCGGATTTATTTCTAGCGATATTCATGAACATACCACTACTTTAGGAAGGGGTGGATCTGATTATACAGGAGCCATTTACGCATCTGCTTTACAAGCATCTGTATTAGAAATTTGGACCGATGTGAGTGGTATGATGACAGCCGATCCAAGGCTTGTGAATAATGCAAGACCGATCCATCGAATCTCTTATCAAGAGGCAATGGAGTTATCTCATTTTGGTGCTAAGATCATTTATCCGCCCACCATTCAACCTGTTATGAAACAAAATATTCCTGTTTGGATCAAAAACACTTTTGCTCCCCAAGAATATGGTACACTCATTGAAAATAGTTCAGCACATACCGATAATATTATACGTGGAATTTCTTCGATCAATAAAATTAGCCTGCTAAGTTTAGAAGGTAGTGGCATGGTGGGAATTCCAGGTTTTTCAAAAAGGTTGTTTGAAGCATTGGCAAACGAAACGGTGAATGTTATTTTAATTACACAAAGTTCTTCCGAGCATTCGATTTGTGTGGGTATCAATGAGTCAGAGACTGCGAAAGCCAAACGAGTCATTGATCATGCATTTAGTTTTGAGATTCAAAGCGGAAAAGTAGAGCCTTTAAAAGTTGAAAAAGGATTATCCATTGTGGCGTTGGTGGGCGAACAAATGAAAAGTCACCCGGGCATCAGCGGTAAAATGTTTGGTGTGCTTGGCAGAAACGGTATTAATGTAAGAGCCATTGCGCAAGGTTCTTCAGAGAAAAACATATCAGCCGTATTATCTGCATTTGATGTTCAAAAGGCAATTAACGTTCTGCATGAAGAATTTTTTGAAACAACATATAAGCAGCTGAACCTGTTTATAGCTGGTACAGGAAATGTAGGAGGAAAGTTAATAGCGCAAATACAAAAACAATATCAGTACTTACAAGATAATCTTCGTTTACAAATACGAGTAATTGGTTTAGCAAATAGCAAAAGCAATTTAATTAATGAAGAAGGAATTGATCTGGCCATTTGGAAAAATAAATTAACAGAAGCTCCGAATGGTTCTATTCATGATTTTGTAGATGCCATTAGAAAATTGAATTTGAGAAACAGTGTATTTGTAGATGTAACTGCAAATGCTGATGTGGCATCCGTGTATAGCAAATTATTAGATAAGAGTATTTCAGTGGTAGCCTGCAATAAAATTGCTTGCTCTTCTTCCTATGCATCTTATCAGCATTTAAAGTCACTGGCTCGTGAATTCAATGCATTATATCTCTATGAAACCAATGTAGGTGCTGGATTACCTGTAATTGGAACTTTAAATGACCTTTTACGAAGTGGTGATCAGGTTACAAAAATTCAAGCAGTACTATCGGGAACACTTAATTTTGTATTTAATCATTATGATGGTACAAAGCCATTTGCAAAAGTTGTTCGTCAGGCACAAGAAGAAGGATACACAGAACCAGATCCACGTTTAGATTTGGGTGGTACTGATGTGATGCGCAAGATTATGATATTGGCTCGCGAGGCAGGGCAGAAATTAGAAATGGAAGATATCAGTAATGAATACTTTTTACCAGCATCTTGTTTTGAAGGTTCCGTTGCAGATTTTTATGCAGAAATGGAAAAACAAGAATCGCATTTCAAAGCTATTTACGAAGCGGCTGCCGCCAATAATTGCAAATTGAAATTTGTAGCCACTTATGAAAATGGAAAAGCTTCTGTGGGGCTTCAACATATTCCATCCAATTCAGACTTTTACCATTTATACGGGAAAGATAATTTGGTATTATTCTTCACCGAACGATATCCAGAACAACCCTTAGTGATCAAAGGAGCCGGTGCGGGTGCAGAGGTAACAGCCTCGGGTGTATTTGCAGACATTATTCGTGTAGCAAGGGTATAGTATTTCTCATCTTAATGAACCAAAGATTATGAACAATATTTATAAAGGTCTGGATCTGGATAGAATAGTAAAAATTCATGCCCCTGCTACCGTTGCCAATATGGTCTGTGGTTTCGATATATTAGGTTTTGCAGTAAACGAACCCTACGATGAAATGCAGATTCGTTTTTCTGATAAATCAGGTATCACTATCATTAATGATGATGAATATAATTTGCCCACCGAACCAGAAAAAAATGTGGCAGGTGCGGCATTGATTGCGATGATGGATGAAATAGAAACCGGATTTGGATTTGAACTAACAATCAAAAAAAACATCAAACCTGGAAGTGGTGTGGGTTCTAGTGCGGCAAGTGCTGCGGGTGCTGTTGTGGCTGCCAATCGTTTACTCAATGATCGATTCGACAAAGAAAACTTGGTTCGTTTTGCCATGAACGGCGAAAAATTAGCTTCAGGTGTAAAGCACGCAGACAATATTGCCCCCTGTATTTATGGTGGAGTTACGCTTATCCGTTCTATTTTCCCTTTAGATATTGTAGCACTGAATGCGCCAACTTTATTTGTAACCATAGTACATCCGCAAATCGAAGTAAAAACTTCCGACGCCAGAAGTATCTTAAAACATAAGGTATTACTAAAAGACGCCATTAAACAATGGGGTAATATTGCAGGTTTGGTAGCGGGCTTATTACAATCAGATTATGAATTAATAGGACGCTCATTAGAAGATGTGATCATTGAACCTGTGCGAAGTATCCTGATTCCTGGTTTTGATCTTGTAAAGCAAAAGAGTAAAGAAGCTGGTGCATTGGGTGGCGGCATTTCTGGAAGTGGTCCTTCCATCTTTATGCTTAGCAAAGATGAAGCAACCGCACTTGTTGTTGAAAAAGAAATGAAATCGATTTACGAGAAATTAGGATTAGATCACCATACTTATGTTACTACCATGAACCATCATGGTGTTCAATTTGTATCATAAATTTATTCTGATCATGAACTATTATAGCCTTAATAAAAAAGCAGCAAACGTTGATTTTCGCGATGCTACTATCAAGGGGCAAGCACCTGACAAGGGTTTATATTTTCCAGAAAGAATACCCATAGTAGATGCAGATACTATAAAAAATATTGGCAACTATTCTAAGGAAGCGTTGGCACTTGAAATTATGTTGCCTTATGTTGGCAATACTATTTCCAAAACTGATTTACAAAAGATTGTTACAGAAACCATACACTTTCCTTTTCCACTTGTACCTGTAAATAACGATATCTATTCGCTGGAATTATTCCACGGACCAACACTTGCATTTAAAGATGTAGGTGCACGTTTTATGAGCAGGTGTCTGGGCTATTTCTCTACGCAGCAGGAAAAAAAAATTACTGTATTAGTGGCAACTTCTGGAGATACTGGCGGAGCTGTTGCAAACGGATTCCTGGGTGTTGAGGGAGTAGAAGTAGTTATTTTATATCCTTCCGGTAAAGTAAGTCCTGTGCAGGAATTGCAGTTAACTACTTG
Source organism: Bacteroidota bacterium (assembly GCA_025363385.1). Lineage (GTDB taxonomy): Bacteria > Bacteroidota > Bacteroidia > Chitinophagales > Chitinophagaceae > Sediminibacterium. Next base: position 51,353 of record JANYEA010000105.1, read on the forward strand.
TGGACAAAACATCAAAGCCCTCGAAGTAAAAGGAAGTTTCGACGATTGTCAGGCCATGGTAAAAGATGCATTCATGGATGCAGATCTTAATAATCATCTCACACTTACTTCAGCCAATAGCATTAACGTAGCAAGATGGTTACCACAGCAATTATATTATTTCTTTGCGTATCAACAATGGATCAAAGAGAACGATACAGCACCTGTTATATCGGTACCTAGTGGCAACTTCGGTAATATTTGTGCGGGGTTATTAGCACATGTGAGTGGCTTACCTGTAGATCATTTTATTGCAGCATGCAATGTAAATGATGCCGTACCAGAATATTTGCGAACAGGTAATTATCAATCTAAAAAAGCAGTGTCTACTATTTCAAATGCAATGGATGTGGGAAGCCCGAGTAATTTTGTGCGGGTATTAGAATTATTTCAGAGCTCTTATCAAACCATTAGTGAAAAAATATCTGGCTATACAGTAAGCGATAAAATTACCATGCAAACCATCGCTAGTGTGTATCAAAATAATCATTACCTATTAGATCCGCATGGAGCAGTTGCTTATTATGCATTAAGCGAATACTTAGGATCTCATCCAGGAAAAAAAGGAATGATATTAGAAACCGCGCATCCGGTTAAATTTCCAGATACAGTGGAAGAAGTAATTGGAAAATCCATTGAGATTCCAGATTCGGTAAAACCATTATTTAGTCTGGTAAAGAAATCTGTTTTAATCGATCCTACATTTTCTGAGTTGAAGAGTTGGTTGTTAACAAGGTAAAAATATTCATAAGTTTTTACTTCAACTTCCAAGCACCACGAATCTTTGCCTTCACCAATTGATTTGCTTCAGCATCATTTTTAAATTGCTCTTTGATGGGATCCCATTCTAAATTTCTTCTGGTTTGATAAGCAATATTTGCTAAACAACATACCGAACTGGTACGATGCCCAGTCTCCACATCGCAGATAGGTTGCACCCCGGTTTTAATACCATCTAACCAATTCTGGTAATGATTATCGCTATTATACAACCTTATTTCATTCGGTTGAATAGATGCTTTTGCAATATTTGCCGGATTACTATCTAGGTATTCTCGGGCAATATCAATGGTTCCATTTTCGCCTATAAAACGAACACCAAAATTCCTACCGAAATCGGCATGTTTCATCACAACGCCATTCGAATAGATCATTTCTAGACCCTTCAATTCATTACCCTTTGGTGGATTAAATGAAACTGGGCCAGATTTATCCATACCCAATGCCCATTGTGCAATATCAAACATATGTGCACCCCAATCACTTAACACACCACCACCATAATCTTTATAAGCTCTCCAGTGCGGATAAATATCCTGTTCAACAGGAGGAGATAATTCTGTATGATATGGATTGAATAAAGCCGGACCAACCCATCCTTCCCAATCAAGATATGTAGGTGTTGACATGGGTGTTAAATTATAAGCAATTCCTGGATCACCTACATTGACCAACACTTCTTTTATATTTCCGAGATAACCATTACGCACTAATTCTGATGCATGCCTGAAATTTTTCCAGGAACGTTGCATACTTCCTACTTGCAGCACTACATTATTTTTTTGCACTGCATGTACCATTGCTCTTCCTTCTTCAATAGAATGAGCCATTGGTTTTTCCACGTAAACATGTTTACCTGCATTGGCTGCCATCACTGTCATCACTGCATGCCAATGATCGGGTGTGGCAATTACCACCGCATCAATATCTTTTCTTTCAAGTAATTCTCTAAAATCACTATAGCCTTTAAATCCTTTGTACTCACCTTTTTGCGCAGCTTCTGCATGTATTTTCTCGGCAATTTTTTGAAAAGCCACTAACTTTTGCGAATCCACATCAGAGCCAGCCACGGCCTGTGCGATGGATCGAAAACTATTGATGAGGCTTTTAGACTGTTTACCAGTTCCAATATATCCCAAGCTGATACGATCGCTTGGTGCTAAATATCCTCTGCCCATTACAAAGCGAGGAATGATGGTAAAGCCGATGGCTGCTTTAATTCCGTTTCCAACAAATGAACGGCGACTAACCGTTTTTAGATTGGTTGTCATATGGCAAGTATTTGAATAGAAATTTAATGCATTCTACGATCAAAAGAAAATTTATTGGATAATCGTTACCTTCCAAAATCAATTTATTTAAACTGCCGTATGCGAATTTCGTACAAACTGATTTTTCTTTGCCTGCTGAGTTATTTTTGTTTCTTCTCAGGAATAGCCCAAACAAAAAAAAAGCTCCACATTAAAGGACTCAATGCTTCCGTTGAAGTACTAAGGGATCAATGGGGCGTGAACCATATTTATGCGCTGAATCAGCACGATTTATTTTTTGCACAAGGGTATTGTGCTGCAAAAGACAGGCTTTTTCAATTCGAGATCTGGCGAAGACAGGCAACAGGTACAGTTGCGGAAATTTTAGGGGCAAGAGAATTAAAAAGAGATATCGGTACCCGTTTATTTAAGTATAGAGGCGATTTGAAAACAGAATTGAATCACTATCATCCACAAGGTGAAGCCATTATCAATGCTTATACCGAAGGTGTAAACCGATATATAGATGAAATTATTTCGCATCCTGAATTACTCCCCATTGAATTTAAACTGCTAAAAATACTTCCCGGAAAATGGACGGCAGATGTTGTTATTTCCCGACATCAAGGGCTGCTTGGAAATATCACTGAAGAATTAAGTATTGGAAAAGCGGTTTCAAAAGTTGGTGCAAAAAAAATAAAAGAACTGATGTGGTTTCATCCAAAAGAACCCAACCTGAATATCGACACAGCGATTAATCAAACCCTATTTTCTGATAAAATTTTAGAATTGTACAATGCGTATAGAAAAGAAATAGTTTTTGAAGCAAGTGACATAAGTAAGGCTGAAGAAGATCCGGATGCAGTAATGAATTTATTGAATCAACAAATTCCCATCACAAATAATCCATCATTCGAACACGGAATAGAAGGTTCTAATAATTGGATCGTAAGTGGTTCAAGAACTGCTAGCAGACATACGATGCTTGCTAACGATCCGCATCGTAAGATCGCAGTACCCTCTTTACGATATATGGTACATTTAGTTGCTCCAGGTTGGAACGTAATTGGTGGTGGTGAACCTGAGATACCAGGTGTATCTATCGGACATAATGAAGCAGGAGCCTGGGGACTTACCATTTATGAAACGGATGGAGAAGACCTTTATATATATGATCTAAATCCTAAAAACTTATCGCAATATTATTATAAGGGTCATTGGGAAACCATGAAACAAATCACTGAAAAAATTGCCATTAAAAAAAGCAGTTCAGAAATAGTGCGTTTACAGTATACAGTTCACGGACCCGTAACCTATATAGATTCTGTACATCATAAAGCATATGCAGTTAAATGTGCCTGGCTGGAACCCGGTGGTGCCCCTTATATGGCTTCACTTAGAATTGATCAGGCAAAGAATTGGGAAAGTTTTAGAAATGCCTGTAGCTATAGTCATATCCCCGGAGAAAATATGATCTGGGCTGATACTGCTGGAAATATTGGTTGGCAAACAGTTGGTATTGTCCCCATCAGAAAAAACTTTAGTGGTTTAGTTCCCGTTCCTGGTGATGGCAGGTATGAATGGCAGGGATATCTTCCTATCAAAGAAAGACCACATCTTTTTAATCCATCAAAAGGTTTTTTTGCCACAGCCAATCAAAACGTTACAGCTTTAGATTATACCCATTGGGATGCAGTTGGCTACACATGGGCAGATCCTTTCAGGGGCAATAGGATCAATGAAGTGTTATCGAAGGATAATAAAATGACCATCCCAAAAATGCAGTCATTACAAACAGATTATTTTTCAATTCCTGCACGTACATTCATCCCCATGCTTCTAACTATTGAATTTGAAAAAAACAGTAGTAAAGAATCGATAGAAAAATTAAAAAACTGGAATTACATACTAGATAAACAAAGTATCCCTGCGGCCATTTATGCCATGTGGGAAAGGCAAATGATGCAAGATGCTGCTAAGCAATTCATTCCAGAAAATATAAAGGGATTGGTAAGTATTCAATTATCAAAATTAATGGGATGGCTACAAAATCCTGATGCGAAATTTGGACTAGACTCTTTAAAAGGCAGAGATCTTTTTTTGAAGAACAGTTTTGAAAAAGCAGTAGAAGAATTACAAAAGAAATTGGGAACCAATATCGAAAATTGGCAATACGGACAAGATAAATTTAAACATAGTACCATCACTCATCCTTTAAATAGTATTGTAAATAAAAATTTAAGAGAGCAATTAAATCTTGGGCCACTTCCAAGGGGTGGTAATAGCCATACCCCAGGATCAACTGGTGGTGCAGACAATCAATTAAGTGGCGCAAGCTTTCGATTTATTACAGATACCGGCAACTGGGATGATGCAGTAATGATCAATACGCCAGGTCAGTCTGGCGATTATAAAAGTGATTTTTATAGAAATCTATTCCCGCTTTGGGCAACCGATCAATATTTTCCTGCTTATTATTCAAAGAGCAAAATAATTAAATCAACCAAAGAGGTTATAGAGTTAGTTCCATTAAAAAAATAAATATTTTTACTTGATCATCTACTTTCAAATATAATGTATGCGCATATTTACTTTCCTTTTATTCATATTATTAATTGAGAATACAACAGATGCACAATTAAAAACGTATTGCAACCCTATTAATATTGATTACGGATATTGCCCTATTCCAAATTTTGTAGAGCAAGGTAAACACCGTGCAACTGCAGATCCAGTGATTACTGTATTCAAGGGAAACTATTATATGTTCTCAACAAATCAATGGGGTTATTGGTGGAGTTCGGATATGGTAAAATGGAATTTTGTACCCAGAAAATTTCTGAAGCCATGGAATAAAGTGTATGATGAATTGTGTGCACCGGCAACTTTAGTGTTAGGAGATACCCTTTTGGTAATTGGTTCCACTTATGAAAAAAATTTCCCGCTCTGGATGAGTACTAATCCGCAGAAAGACGAGTGGAAGGAAGCTGTAGATTCTTTTCAGGTAGGTGCATGGGATCCCGGGTTTTTTCTGGATGATAATAATCGTTTGTATATCTATTTTGGCTCGAGTAATTTTTATCCTACTTACGGTCAGGAGATAGATCGAAAAACATTTCAACCAATTGGGGTAAGAAAAGAACTTTTAAAACTGAACGATAAAATTCATGGTTGGGAAAGATTTGGTGAATACCATGATAATACATTTTTGAATCCATTTATCGAAGGCTCGTGGATGAACAAACACAATGGAAAATATTATCTGCAATATGGCGCACCGGGAACAGAATTTAGTGGCTACGGAGATGGTGTATATACAGCAGATCATCCACTTGGACCATTCACTTATCAATCGCATAATCCATTCTCATATAAACCAGGTGGTTTTGCAAATGGTGCCGGACATGGAGCAACCTATCAGGATTTATTTAAACAATGGTGGCATGTATCTACGATTGTTATTTCCACAAAAAATAATTTTGAAAGACGCATAGGTATCTGGCCAGCACAGATTGATACAGACGGAGTTCTTGCAACCAATACTGCTTATGGCGATTATCCGCATTATATTCCAAATGCAAAAGCTGATCATGCGGAAAGTCAGTTTACAGGCTGGATGCTTTTAAATTATAATAAACCTATTCGGGTTTCATCTACACTCGGTGGGTTTCATGCCAACCTGGCCAACGATGAAAATATTAAAACTTACTGGAGTGCTACCAGTGGAAATAAAGGCGAATGGATTGAATCGGATCTGGGTGCGATTAGTAAAGTTCACGCAATACAAATAAATTATGCCGATCAGGATGCCGAAACCATGGGTAAGGTGGGAGGATTATTTCATCAATACAAACTGTATGGATCGATTGATGGAAAAATCTGGAACATTATCATGGATAAGAGTAATAATAAAACTGATATACCACATGAATATATCAGTTTTGATAAGCCTATAGAAACAAGGTTTATCAAACTTGAAAACATACATATGCCATCCGGAAAATTTGCAATCAGTGGGTTACGTGCTTTTGGAATAACAAAGGGTTCAGTTCCAGATACCGTGCAACATTTTGTTGTATTAAGAGGAGATACAGAGAGAAGAAATTCCTGGTTAAAATGGCAAGTGAATGAGAAAGCTACTGGTTATATAATTTATACTGGTATTGCACCAGATAAATTATATACAAGCATGATGGTCTTAGGCGCTAATGAATATTATTTCTCTGCCATGGAAAAAGACCTGCCCTATTATTTTCAAATAGAAGCTTTCAATGAATCGGGAATTGGAAAAAGAACAGTAGTTATGAAAGTTGACTAAACTAAAAAATCAAATCTGGTTTTCAATGATAAATTTCATTAGCGCACCAGGAGAATTTAATTTTAGTTTTTGCATGATGTTTTTACGATGCGTTTCAACGGTATAAACACTTAAGTGCAGGTTCTGTGCAATATCCTGGTTAGTCATTCCATTTTTTATTAGCTGAATCAATTCCCTTTCTCTTTTTGTTAGGTTGAACTGAGCTAAGAATTTGTCATTCACCAAAAATTCACCGGGTGCAGGCTCATCATGTTGAGGGGTTGCAAACAGTGCACCAGAATACACCATTTTAATAGTGTGAATTAATTCATCGCGTTGGCTGCTTTTTAACAGATACCCGTTTGCCCCTTTTATTTTTGCCTCTTTAATAATAGCATCGTCGAAATAACCCGATAGCATCACAATCTTCACATTTGGGTATGACTGTCGGATGTATTTGATGGTTTCCAAGCCGTTCATCTTCGGCATATTTATGTCTAGTAGAATTAGATCTGGTTTTGTAGTAGGCAACATTTCGAGAACCTCTCTTCCATTGTTGGCTATACCACAAAGTTCAAAGTCTGGCTCCCTTCTGAGCATCATAGATAAACCTTCAATGAATAATGGATGATCATCCGCCAGCATTATTCTAATCTTTTCGTTTTCTGACATTGGCATTTTTAACCTGATTACCGTTTTTTCTAAAGTTACAAACTACTTGCTAATAAAGGTAAGTACTTGAAAAGACTTTCAGTTTTATATAATTGATTATATGTAGAGAATTAATGAAACAACTGATAAAAGCATTAAATAATATTTGAATGTATTTGGATTCCCTCATTTTTACTTCCCGGCATTGACACCTTAATCGGTGATTTCAACGCTAAAATAGGGTGTTTTAACTGAGATAATTGATCCGCATGCTTACTACTTTTATAAAAAGATAACAGGATGAAAATCAAGGAGTAATTGGCATTTATTCAGCAGAACGCTTAATAAAATGAGCAAATTTTGTAGTGGCCAGACTACAGGTCTATCACTACTGCTTTACAGCATCAGCGTTCAATTGAAAATAGCTTTGTAAAAGATTCAGAGTTATTCGAGAATAAAGGGAAAAGGCCATTTTACTGAATTACAGACCAAACGATGAAAATAAATTTACTTAATTATTTTTTATTGATGTTTTTACTGCTAAACTGCCCATCAGTTTTAGCACAATACCAGTATGCAGGAACTTATAACTGGGACGGCAAACCAAATAACTTGATAACTCCTTCAGATCTTGTGACAGTTGATTTTAAATTAAATATCGCAGCTACCCTTCCTGAGAATCGCTCTGTAGCAATCTATAACCCCCGTTTATTGAATGATAGTCGACTCGAAACAATATCATTATCAGCTAGTTCTGACGTTTGGATCAGTTTCCTGGATGAAAGTGCTGCTTCTCAAAATGCCCTAGGGTATTATACTTATCCAACAGATGCGCCACTATCATCAGCACCTGCCAACGCAGATATTAAAATCATTTTCCCTAATGCCTCTAAAGTGGGATTTGGAGGCAGCTTAGCCGCGGGTGATAAAGTTTTACTTGGACATTTTCCAGCCAATACATCGATTGGTTTTGTATGGATTGTAAACGGTTGGGATAATGCCAATAATAAAGTGGGGCTTGGAAGTTGGCATATTTTTTCAACTAGCGCTTTCAATCCTGAGGCAAATGCAGATATCAAAAAGCATTTTGTAAGCGCATATGATACCAGCACCCGTAGAATCATTTTTGGTTTTGAAGATACCCGAAGAGATGCTGGATATAATAGCGACAATGATTTTAATGATGCTTTATTCTATGCAACTGTTTCCCCAATAGAAAATGTAGTTAATAAAGAGAGTCTAACAAAAATTTCAAGAGATGGAAGTATCAGTTTTTCTGGTAATTCAGGAGGCTTGGAGAGTAAAAGCTTAGGTGATGCTATTTCAAAGAGAGTGTATACAAATGCCATTAATAGCACGCAAGGGCAAATAGATTATAAAAAACTAACTCAGCTTCAAAACCCAACCATTCAAAAAGAAGGAATGGGAGTTGGCAATTATGCAGCATTTCTTCTTAAGGATATGATGCCCTCAAAAATGATAGACTCAGGTTATTCTGCCTATATCAGCACTGCTGCAGATATTACAAGTATCACAAATGCAGTTGATGCAGTTTCTGTAGATTTTATTTTCAATAATGAATGCCGTGCTGTTGCTTTTGCCACCAAAACCTTGAATCAAATGTATGATCACAGCAAAGCAGTATGTGATCGACTTAAAGGTGCTGAACTTTTAGGTATAGAAAACCTCACACTGAACGGATTAAACTTTGTTAGATATACTTTACTGCAACCAAATGGACATATTGAGTACGCTACTAGTTTTTCAATTGGAATGAAAAGCGGGAGAAATAGTTTCAGTTTTCAATCAAACTGGTTGAACAAAGATTATATCGCTGAAGAAATTTTATACAATTTTCAAGTATGGTCTGCAACACCTTACTTATCTGTTGATATTACACTTGAAATATTGAACAAACTAAATAAAATCATGCCGGTACAGACAGCGTATCAGGGAACAGAATTACCAAAATCATATATTATATCTGGAAAAAGAGAAGGAAAGAATATTAATTTAAATATCAATAATAATACATCTGCAACTATTGGATATTTTCAAATTGAAGAAAGACAATCTGAGAATTATTTAACCACCACCACAAGAAAAGTTCCTGTTTTTGTTACTGCGAAAGGTAAGTCAACAACTTCAGTTCCAGTGAGCGACAACTATGAATCAACGATTAGCTTATATCTAAATAATAAATTACAAGATGTAGTTTTCATGGCCGATGGCAGCTGGAATATCGATTATAATAAAAATAATACTGTTGTTAACGATTTTACTGTTACAAATGATACAACAACCAATATTATTCCAAAAGATGCCCTTCCCGTATTTCGCAATGTTTCTATTGATGCAACTTCTATTGATTTTGTGAAAGCTTATAAAATTTTAAAAGGAGGTGGAGTAGAACAAGATTTAAGGGCTTACAAATCCTTAACATTCACAGCAAAAGCAACTGGCGTTAATATACGAATCACACTTGTGAAAAATAGTATCACTAATTGGAATGAACAGTATAGCTATTTCTTACCTGTATCTACTTCCGGCAATGTATACAGTATCAATCTTGCTGATTTTACCTCGCCTAATAATAAAGCATTTAATGCTAATGATATCACAACCATTATTTTTTCGTTTGAAGTAGGTACTGGAAAATTAACACATGTAAATGCATCTATTAGTAAAGTGTCTTTCAAAAAAGAATCTGCAGCAGGAGTAAATACAATCGAAACAAAAAATGTGCAATTATATCCCAATCCTTCAAAAGGTAATTTTGTAGCAAGTTTTAGAGCAGAAGTTCCCAGTACAGTTACTTTAAAATTATTGGATGCCAATACTGGGCTACAAATATTGAGTAAAAATATAAATACTGTAAAAGGTGAAAATAATGTGAGCGTTGAATTGAATCAATCAATCAATACAAATATTTATATACTTTCTATTGAAGGAATATCAGATAAATATCTTCCAAAAAAATTAATGGTTCAGCAATAACTTAGTTTTTTTTCGATGTTGCAAGGTTTATAGCAGGAAGTTTTTCCTGCTATTTTTTTAAGTAGAAAAAATAGTTCTCCTAACAAGCAAGCATGCACCCATCACCCCTGCTGAAAGTCCTAATTTTGAAGTCTTCAATTGAGTATCATTATTTACTAAACTCGAAGAATATTTGTTGAGCGAACTTTTAATAGGCAAACGGATATATTCATTAGTTGTAGATAAAAGCCCACCCAGGATCACTAATTCTGGGTTAAAAATATTAATAAGTGAAGCTACCGCCTTTCCAAGTTTTTCCCCAACAACAGATACAGATTCTATGGCAAGTATATCATCTTGATTACAGGCAAGCACAATTTCTTCTAAAGTAATTTCATCAATTTTTTTAGGGTCTCTTTGAAGTATTGAGCCTACTCCTGCTTTTAATTTTTCTTGCACATTTCTTAGCACAGCAAATCCCGATGCCTCAGTTTCAAGGCAACCTTTTTTTCCGCACTGACAAATCATTTCATTATCATAAATCGGATTATGCCCAAACTCTCCAGAGAACCCCGATTTTCCATAATATATTTCACCATTAATAATGATCCCCAAACCAATCCCATAATCGAGATTAACGAAAAGAATATTTTTCTCTTTTTCAACTGCTCCTGAACAGTATTCGGCAAAAGCCATCGCCCTTGAATCATTGTCTATATAGGTTTTTATTCCAGTAACTTTTTCAATGATTTCTCTGATCGGTAAATCTGTGAATTGAAAAAAATTGTAATTATGACCAGTTACTTGATTAATTCGGCCCGTTAGATTAATCCCAATTCTTAAAATCTTTGACTTAGCTAAACCTGATTGATTAATAAAATCGTTGATGATATTGATTAATTTTTCAAGGGAGTCTTGTGAGTTTTTTAGATTGAAAGGAATGTGACTGGGCTCTTGTAACATATTCTTATTCAAATCCATTAGGCCTAAACTAATATGGAATTTAGAGACCTCAACCCCCATAAAATATACCGAACCGGAGGCTAGTTTAAACTGATTCGCCCTTCTACCACCAGTTGATTCTATTTTACCATTATCGTGTAATAAGTTCTCTTCAATCAATTCATTAATGGTGCTAATAATTTTGGGTGTGCTCACATTCAATTCTTTTCCAATCTCAGATATCGTGGCTAACGCATGTTTGTCCAAAAACTGAATAATGTTTTTTTTCAAATTCAAGTTCTTGAATAATACACCCGATAACTCTGCTTCATTAATACTTTTCAAAAATTCCATACAGCGGTTAATTACACTACAATTTAATACAAGCTTTGGAAAGTAGTTGCATTACTACATAATATTTCAAGTTTATGCGATTGTAGAGGATTGCCTAATTGAGTTGCTTTGTATCAACAAAAGGGTTAACAAGGTTAACCAAATTGAAACCCCTAAAACTCACTTATGCAAGCTTATCATAGCTATCAAAAGCTTCCGAAAAATGACTTGTTCCTTTTTTTGAAAAGTTTCATTGAAAATTCATTTTCCATTGCCAGAATGCAAATGGAAACGGTGAATACTGAGTTTAATTTAAGTTCATCCACATCTCCGTATATAAAAAGAATAAATGGATATCAGAATCTTCATAGTACAGAACCCATTATTATTTATATCTAAAAACTTAATCGTTTGGCAAGTATAGTATAGCGTTGTTGTTTGTTTTCCAAAAGAGGCCAGGATAACCCGGCCTCTTTTAATTATTTGATTTCTGCTACTTAAATGTGAAATCAAACGTTATAATATTTGAATTCAAATCTGTGGATTGTGTATAATGCCCATATCGAATATCCAAACTACTAAAATGCTGGTTATTTAAAACCCCCTTTGGTGGTGCAGTATGAATACCTAGGCCCACAAAATGGCTTGTTAATTCCGATAAACTATAATTACTACTATAGAATTCATCAGCTGCTGTATGCGACTTATAGGCTCCAAAATATTTACTGGCTGTTTGTGTATAGTAACGATAGAATGGAGAAATAGAAAAGAACTGAGAAACCTTGATCGGAATTTCAATATCAGCGGTATTAGATTTGATTCCCCAATCATCTTGATAATACCTGAAATAAGATCGAATCACCACTTGATCGCTCACAAAAGCATTCAATCGAAAACCAATGGGAATTTTAAAACGACTAGAAGGCAAATTTTCTACATGCCCGGTTCCATCATTAAAATATACTCTGTGAAATGGAAGTCCCAAATATCCCGACTGTGTTACTAGGTCGAACATTACACTAGCTTGAATGCTCTTATTAATTACCTGAGCGTAAGATAGTGAGGCTGTAAATGTATTACGAGGGCTGCTTGGTATTTCATTTTCATCATCTCCATATGCACTTCCACTAGATAAATATCTTCTACCGCTAGCTGTTGTATAATAGGTAGGGGTACTCGAAACTATCGATGATTTTGGAATTAATTCAGATGGATAAATCAACTTTACTTTATCAAAATAGCCACTAAATTTTGCACTGAATTCAGAGTTGGTGTTCAGCTTTTTAGAAAAGTGAAAATCTAAACCCATGGATTGATAATTATACTCTGTTGAGAAATAAGCTCCGAATCCAAAGGTATTTCCTTTATTATTTTCTACTGTCCAATCTAATGACGGATAAACCCTTGTTCCGCCTGTTTTAGATGCACCAGTACTGGAAACATATGCAGAAGAAGCTGAAGTATGATGATCAAAACCAAGTCCGGCAGTGATGCTGTGCTTATTATGACTTTGATCCCAACCTACAAATTTCAAATCCAGTCCATTTGCAAAATCAACCACATGCTCATCCCCAATTCCACCAGTTACTGCTGAATGATTTCCGTTTTGAGAATAATAACTGGAAACAAGATTTACTTCTTCCAGAGCTAATGGCTTTGTTTTATAAATCACTGTGTCCAGTGTGCTATTTTGTGAAAATGCTTGAAGAAATAGGGCATAAAGACCTATCACAGTTAAACTTAATTTTTTCATTTTTGAATCTTAAAAAATTGAATTGATTTAATTACACCCACATCCTCCACCGGTTTTGCCACCATTGGCTCCGGCTGAACCTTCACGGTAGTTTTGTGCATTCAATTCATTTTTTTGAGATCTCCTACTTGATAATACCATGTCTGCATCGTTCAATTTGTTTTTTTGGTACTCTTTTACCTGAACACAGGAGTCGAATACTAAAATAAAACTGAGTGCAGCAATGGCTAAGAACAAAGGGGGTCGATTTTTCATGATTGCTGGTTTATTTGAAATGTAAATTGCTTGAAGTATAAAGCTGATTGTTATCATCAATAATGATGGCTTCAATTTGTTTGATTTGATTGATCAAGGCTAATCCGGCTTCAATTCCCATAATTGTAACAGGTGTTGCCATTGCATCTGCAATTTCTGCATTAGGTGAAATTATTGTAACACTTTTAATTCCCGTCACAGGCAGCCCAGTTCTTGGGTTAATTGTATGCGAAAATTTTTTTCCCTTAATCATGATGAACTTCTCATAATTACCAGAAGTAGCCACAGCCATATCTGTAACATTCATATATGAGAAGATAGTATTTGCAAAATTCGGGTGTACTATTCCAATTGTCCAGGCAGTTCCATCTGGTTGATACCCCCAGGTGGTTAAATCGCCAGAAGCATTCACAATCCCAGCTTCCACTCCTGCTTTTTTTAAAACATATTTCGCCCTTTCAGCAGCATATCCTTTACCAATTCCCCCAAAACCAATCCGCATCCCTTTTTCACAGAGATACACTGTTTCATCCACTGTATTAATGATGATATTCCTGTAGTTAATTAACCGAACCATTTTTTTTGCTGTTGCAGCATCAGGTAACGATTGCAAAGTGGTATCAAAATTCCATAAGCTTTTATCTACTGAACCATAACTAATATCAAAAGCTCCCTGTGTAATTTCCGAAATTCGAATTGATCGCTGAATTAATTGAATGGTTTCAGCAGATACACTAACAGGTTTTATACCTGCATGCTGGTTGATCAGATTTGTTTCACTGTGGTCGTTGTAAGTTGTCAATAATTTTTCAATACGTTGAATTTCAATAACTGCTAATTCAATTTTTTCAAGCGCCCACAATTCATCCTGGGCAACTACACTTATTTCAAAGTTGTTTCCCATCAAAAAAAGCCCTTTCTTAAAAACTTGCTTTGCTGCCATTATTAAATATCTTATCAGAATCAATTAACCACAGAATCTGCATTCATTACTATTGCAAATAGAGCTAGATAAAATCAATTTAGTTGCCTCTTAAAAGTTATAAGAATGATAAAAGCTTGTGAATAGTTAAAAAACATTTAAATAAATGAAGCCATTTTTCAGTTTTTCTACAGATTTAAAGTGGTATTTTGTAAAAAAACTGGTTTGAAACTGCTAATCGTTGAAGACGAATTCTCATTAAGGCAAAGCATGATCGAATTCCTGACTGCCAGTTCTTATTTGTGTGAATCCAGTTCCAATTATCATGACGCATTAGAAAAAATCGAATTGTATGATTACGATTGTATTATTTTAGACATCATGCTTCCAGACGGATCTGGTTTAGATTTATTAAAAAACCTTAAGCAAAATAATAAAACAGATGGTATTATTATCATTTCTGCAAAAGGTGAATTAGACGATAAAATCAATGGTATTGAAATGGGTGCCGATGATTATTTAGCCAAACCCTTTCATTTATCAGAATTGTCCGTTCGGGTTTCATCCATTATAAGAAGGAAAAGTTTTCAGGGTATGTCGCAAATGATCATTGGAAACATTTCGATCGATATTCAGGCGAAACGCGTAATGGTTGAAAACAAAGAATTGGATCTAACTCAAAAAGAGTATCAATTACTTATTTATTTAGCAATCAATAAAAATAGGGTTCTATCAAAAAATGCCATTGCTCAACATTTGTGGGGCGATGATATGGATTTCCCTGATAATTTCGATTTCATTTACGCGCATATCAAAAATCTTAGGAAAAAAATGATAGCCGCAGGTAGTGAAGATTGTATTCGTTCTATTTATGGCGAAGGATATAAAATGCAAATAGCATGAAGCTTTTTACAAAATATAACCGAATCAATATAACCGCTACCATTTGTATTTTTTTAGCAGGGAGTGTTGCATTCTATTTTGTTCTCTACTATGTTCTGATCAGACAGCTAGATGCATCCCTTAAATCTGAAAAGCAAGAAATTGCAGAATATATTCAATCGCATCATCAACTTCCAGAAATTCAAAACACAAAGGAACAGTGGATCCAAATTATTAAAACAGATCAACGCGAAACGTTTGATATAAAAAGATCAATCCCTGTATATAATAAATCAGAGGATGAAACCGAATATATCCGTCAGTTAATATTTCAGGTATCGGTAAATAAGGAAAGCTTTTTAGTTACGGTTAATAAATCGGAGACTGAAACAGATGAATTACTAAAACTCATTATTCTGGTTACACTAAGTATGGTAGCCATGATCTTATTATTTAACTACCTCATCAATCGTAGACTTATCAGTTCCATTTGGCAGCCTTTTTATAATACAATCAATAATATCAAAGATTACGCTGCTAATCAGCAAGCCTTAAAACTTAGTAAAGAACCCATAGACGAAATAAACTTATTAAATGAAAGTTTAAATAGTATGACCGAGCAAATACATAAAGATTTTTATGCACTTCGCTCTTTCACTGAAAATGCTTCTCATGAAATGCAAACACCACTTGCAATTATTCGTTCTAAAGTTGAATCTCTATACCAGATTGCAGAAGGCAAAGAAATAATGATGCAACAACTACTGGCAATTGAAGATGCCTGTTTAAAGCTTTCAAAATTGCATCAGTCGTTACTATTACTCACTAAACTTGAAAACAAACAGTTTATTTTAAACGAATCAATTCAACTGCAAACTATTCTTGTTCAAAAATGTGAAGAAAGAAAAGAATTATTTCAGTCTAAACAAATAGAACTACTTCTTAACGCTACTGATTTTAATATACACTTTCATCAACATCTGGCTGAAATATTAATTAGTAATCTTTTAAATAATGCCATTAGGTATACTGCTGCTGGCGGGACTATTTCAATTGAGTTGAATCAAAATTTTCTGATAGTATCAAATACCGCAATAGCTGGGGGTTTAGACAAAGAGAAAGTGTTTACCAGGTTTTATAAAGCTTCAGATACTGGTACTGGTTTGGGTCTTTCAATCATAAACGAAATTTGCACTAGTGCAGGATTTACCATTACCTATCAATTCGAAAAGGAAATGCACTTTTTTAAAATAGGCTTTCAAGCTTAAAAATGTTTTGATGAAAAAAATTAGATTACTGCTTTTTGTACTTTCCCTGCACTTAATTGCTTTTACACAAGAGCGCTCACTTGATTATTATATTCAGGCGGGTATTGAAAATAGTCCGCTTTTAAAAGATTTAAAGAATCAACAAAGAGCCAATTTAATTGATAGCATGCGCATACTGGCTGGATATATGCCACAAGTAAATGCTGTGAGTTCTAATAGTTACGCACCAACCATCGGCGGGTGGGGTTATGATGGAGCAATAACGAATGGTTCCAATTTTAGTCAGCTTGTTACTGTTTCTAAGCAACTGGTAAGTAAAGAAAATCTCAAAAATCAGCATGATGCCATACTATTATTAAACGAGTCATTAAAAACGGCTGGTAAAATTTCAGAACAGGATCTTCGCAAGGCCATAACTGCACAATACATTTCTGCTTATGGCAATTATCTGCAATTCAATTTCAATAAAGAGGTATTGCTTCTTTTTAAGAAAGAACAAAATATTTTAAAAAACCTAACTGAAAAAGGAATTTACCGACAAACAGATTATCTCAGTTTCTTGGTAACCATGCAACAACAAGAAATTCAAATAAGTCAAATCAAGAATATATTTCAAAACGATTTTTCTTCCCTAAATTATTTATGTGGTATTATAGACACATCTGCCGTTCCCCTGAAAAAGCCCGAAATATTTTTGTCGATTTTACCAGATGCAGAAAACTCTGTTTTTTATCAGCAATTCTTAAATGATAGTTTAAGGCTTCATAATAGTGATGCACTCATTGATTATCGTTATAAACCAAAAGTAAATATATACGGCGATGGCGGATACCTCACCTCTTTCTCGGCTCAAGCCTATAAAAATTTTGGGGTTAGTGTGGGTGTCAATCTTCTTGTACCTATCTACGATGGAAGGCAGAAGAAAATGCAACACGATAAAATTGGGATTGCAGAACAAAGCAGGCAGCAATACCGAGACTATTTCAAAACGCAATACAGTCAACAAATATCTCAGCTATTACAGCAACTACATGCTGCTGAAGAGATGGTTCATCAATCTGAGGGTCAAATAAAATACGCAGAAACCCTCATTGAAGCAAATCAGAAATTATTAGAAACAGGTGATGCACATATGGCAGACTATATTCTTGCCATTGGGAATTTTATGAACGCAAAAAACATCATTACATTAAATAGTATCAATCAATTACAAATCATTAACCAGATTAATTACTGGAATAGAAAATAATATTATGAAAGTATCAAAATACCTGTACTCTTTCATCGCTTACTTCTGTTTTATGGCAGCATGTAAACCATCTCCTGAAAAAGTAGAAAAGCCTACTGAAGAGAAAAACGAAGCAATTAGTACACCCGTAACTATTACATCTCCAAGTAATGGAAATCTAAGCGAATCGGTAGAACTAAATGCAGTATCTGCCTTTCTGTTAAAGAGCTATGTGAAATCATCATCCAATGGATACCTGCAAGAAGTAAATGCCAGTTTGGGGAAATTTGTAAATAAGGGAGATCTTTTATTCTCGATTAAAACGAAAGAGTCTCAAAGTCTCGGAAATACCATCAGCAAGCTGGATACGTCGCTTCATTTTTCTGGTTCAATAGCAATTAAATCTCCAGGCACTGGTTATATCACTCAAATAAATTATAGGGCTGGCGACTATGTACAAGATGGAGAGCAAATGGCCATTATTACAGATACCAAGAGCTTTGTTTTCTTACTCGATCTTCCCTATGAACTAAAACCTTATCTATCCATTTATCAAAATCTTCAATTGAAATTACCAGATGGTACAACAATGGATGGTATAGTAAGCAACGCAATGCCCACTGTTGATGCAGTATCACAAACGCAAAGTTTTGTCATTAAAATAAATAGCAGTAAACAGATACCTGAAAATTTAATTGCAAAAGTTAGTTTGGTAAAATCGGCTAAATCAAATACGGTTTCTCTATTAAAAACAGCAGTATTATCCGATGAAACTCAAACCGAATTCTGGATTATGCAATTGATCGATAGTGTAACCGCAGTAAAAGTTCCTATTAAGAAAGGTTTAGAAAATGCAACAAGTGTTGAAATCTTATCGCCTGTTTTAAAAACGAGTGATAAAATTTTACTGACAGGTAATTATGGTTTACCAGATACAGCAAAAGTTACTATTATTCAAAAATGACCTCTATGCGAAACTTTTTTAAATCCTATAAAAACCCTGTAACAGTTCTGGTTGTAATTATTTTATTGGGAGGTTTTTTTGCCTATAGTAAACTTCAAACTGCTTTATTTCCAGAAATTACTTTTCCGAAAATTAAAATCATCGCAGACGCTGGTCAGCAACCAGTAAAGAAAATGATGATCACGGTAACACGTCAACTGGAAAATGCAATCAAACAAGTTCCTGATTTACAAAGAATCAGAAGTACTACCAGCAGGGGTTCTTGTGAGATCTCTGCCTATATGGATTGGAACGCGAATATCGATATCAGTAAACAACGAATAGAATCAAAGATTAATGAAATAAAAAATACCCTACCCCCGGATATACAGATAACAGTAGAAAGAATGAATCCTTCTATTCTGCCCATTACCGGATTTTCTTTAGAAAGTAAAAGCAGATCACCAATAGAAATGAAGCTCTTGGCGATGTACACCATAAAACCTTTTTTATCGCAGGTAGAAGGCGTTTCAGAAATACGCATCATCGGTGGTAAACAAAAAGAATATTGGATGGTCTTGAATGTACAAAAAATGAGCAGTTTAGCAGTAACTCCAGAAATGGTAAATACTGCTTTAACGCAAACCAACTTTATAAAATCAAATGGTTATTTATCAGATTATCGTTTGTTATATCTCACCGTTACAGACGCTGCCGTAAGTTCAAAAGAACAACTCAGTAATATTGTACTAAGTAATAACGGGAAGCGAATTATTTTATTAAAAGATATTGCCGATGTTCAAATTCAGGAAGCAAAAGAATACATTAAAGTAAATGCAAACGGACAGGAAGGTATATTACTAGCAGTTATTAAACAACCCAATTCAAATCTGGTTGATCTGAGTGAAAAGATGGACCAGAAATTAAAAGAGCTTAAAAAAATTATTCCTAAAGATGTAACCATACAGCCATTTTATGTACAAGCGGATTTTGTAAAAGAAAGTATTAAAAGTGTTACCGATAGTTTATTTGTTGGATTAGCCTTGGCAATAATTGTAGCAATTATTTTTCTTCGATCACTCAAAGCAAGTTCTGTAATTCTCATTACTATACCTGTTATTTTATGTCTTTCCGTTATTTGTTTATATGTAATTGGGCAAACATTGAATATTATGACATTGGGTGCATTAGCTGCAGCCATAGGATTAATTATTGATGATGCAATTGTGGTGGTGGAGCAAATTCATCGAACCCATGAAGAACATCCTGAAGAGCCAACTAATACCCTTGTAAAAAAAGCACTTAATTATTTACTACCCGCAATGGTAGGTTCATCTCTGAGTACCATTGTTATTTTTTTACCCTTTGTTTTAATGAGTGGTGTGGCAGGTGCTTATTTTAAAGTAATGACGGATACTATGATCATTACTTTAGTGTGCAGTTTTTTTGTTACCTGGATAGTTTTACCTGTGATTTATTTACGCTTATCGAGCAAGGTGAATACAGTTAAGAAGAAACAATCGCAACACCATGTTCATAATCAGAAATGGGTTGGTTTCTTTATTACCAAACCTTATCTCAGCTTAATTATCATAGCAGCACTGGCCTTTTCTGTTTATTATATTTATCCTAAACTGGAAACCGGATTCTTACCTGAAATGGATGAGGGAAGTATTGTATTGGATTATAATTCGCCACCCGGAACCTCATTAGAAGAAACCGATCGAATATTACGAGAAGTTGAAAAAATCCTGGTGAAAATTCCCGAAGTGGAAGCATATAGCAGAAGAACCGGAACACAAATGGGATTCTTCATTACCGAACCAAACCGAGGTGATTATTTGATTCAATTAAAAAAATCAAGAACAAAAACAACTGAAGAAGTAATCAGTGATATCAGAAAACAGATTGAATCTACACAACCTGCTTTAAGAATTGATTTTGGTCAGGTAATTGGAGATATGCTAGGAGATTTGATGACTTCAGTGCAGCCCATTGAAGTAAAAGTTTTTGGAAATGACCAGGCTACACTTCAAACGCTTTCCAAAAAAATTGCTGATATCATTAGTAAAGTGGAGGGAAGTGCAGATGTTTTTGATGGTATAGTGATTGCTGGACCATCTATTAATATTGAGCCTAACTATAGTGCTATGGCACAATATGGTATTACTGCATCTAATTTGCAATTTCAAATGCAATCATCATTAGAAGGTAATTTAGTGGGAACTGTATATGATAAAGATCAGTTGAGTAATCTTCGTTTAATATACCCTGGCAGTAAAACGCTGAGTGTTGCAGATATAGAAAAGACACCCATTTTCTTACCTGGCGGAAAATTGCATCCGATCAATCAATTAGCAAGTATACATATCAATAATGGCGATGCAGAAATACAAAGAGAAGATCTGCAATCGATGGGTGTGGTTACTGCAAGATTGGAAAATAGAGATTTGGGTAGTACTATTAAAGATATACAAAAATCAATCCAGAAGAATGTTACTTTACCTCAGGGTTATGCAATTGTATATGGCGGCTCCTATGCAGATCAACAACAATCGTTCAAAGAATTACTCATTATTTTAATCAGTTCAAGCCTTTTGGTTTTTGGCGTGATTTTATTCCTTTTCAAAGATTTCAGTATTGCTATAATCATTTTATCAATAGCCGTTTTAGGTATTAGCGGAAGTTATATGGGATTATATTTTACAGGTACCGCTTTGAACGTAGGTAGTTATACCGGTTTGATCATGATTGTGGGGATCATTGGAGAAAACGCCATATTTACTTTCCTGCAATTTCGAGAATCCTTGAAGCTATTGAATAATGTAGATGAAGCGATCATTTATAGTATCTCAACTAGGCTTAGGCCCAAATTAATGACAGCTTTAGGCGCTATTATTGCATTACTTCCTATTGCAATGGGAATTGGAACAGGTGCCCAATTACACCAACCCCTGGCAATTGCTGTAATTGGGGGGTTCATAATAGCTCTTCCCCTATTATTGATTGTTTTGCCCAGTTTGATTCGATTACTTTACCAAAATAAAAAGTCAATTACCCCAGATTCAGAATTGCTACAAAATGCATAATTAAGTTTGGATTTAAAATCAAAAAACATCATATGAAAAATTTGTTCATTAAATTAACTGTGTTCGTTTTAGTTACGACTTCCTTAAATCAAATTGCAGCGCAAAATAAAAGTGGTTATAAACTAACAAATACCTTTCATATTGCTAGCCCTGGTGGATGGGATTATATTGCTGTTGATGAAAATTCGAACAGACTTTATGTGTCTCATGGCACTCAAGTAAATATTTTAGATAAAGCTACTGGTGATTCGTTAGGAGTTATTGCTAACACTACTGGTGTGCATGGTATTGCATTTAATCCCGAACTTGGAAAAGGTTATACCAGTAATGGAAGGCTTAATACTGTATCTGTGTTTGATTTAAAAACTGCAACTGTTTTATCAACAATCAATACAGGAGAAAACCCGGATGCTATAATGTATGATGCATTTTCAAAAAAGATCATCACTTGTAATGGTAGAAGCAAAGATTTGACCATCATCGATCCTATTACAGAAAAAGTGGTTGCCACAATACCAGTTGGGGGAAAACCCGAAACAGCAGTTAGTGATAATATGGGAAAACTATATGTGAACAGTGAAGACAAAAACGAAATTGTTGTGATTGACATGCTAAAATATACAGTGTTAAATCATTGGTCATTACTTCCAGGTGAAGAACCTACCGGTTTGGTGATTGATTTAAAAACGAAGAGACTCTTTGCAACTTGCGATAAATTATTAGTAGCAATGGATGCAAGTACTGGAAAAATAGTAGGGCAATTACCAATAGGTGAAGGTTGCGATGGTGCAGCATTTGATGCAAGTACAAATTTAATTTTTACTTCCAACGGCTCTGGAACAGTCACTGTTGTAAAAGAAAACAATGCCAATAGTTTTACGGTGTTAGAAACTATTACTACAAAAAAATCTGCAAGAACTATTACAATTGATTCCAAAACACATAAACTGTACTTGCCCGCAGCCGATATGGAAGCACTACCAGCAGATGCTGCAAAAGGAACAAGGCCTAAGATGGTTCCTGGAAGTTTCCAAGTATTGGTATTATCAAAATAATTCAATTTAAATCTCTTATTTTTAATCAAATAAGAGTTCATGTCAGGTTTTTATATCGACCCTAATATTGCCAGAGCTAAAACGATTGCTAAGGATTTCTATATTGATCCGAAATATTTTGAATTAGCTAAAGAAAAAATATTTGCTACTAGTTGGCAATATATTGGTCATTCAGATCTAGTAAAGGAGATGGGCTCTGCTCAACCTGTAAACCTGCTGGAAAATTATATCAATGAACCCTTAGTAATTACCAGAGATAAGGAAAATGAATTGCATTGCTTATCTAATGTATGCAATCACCGGGGTAATTTAATTGTATACGAACCCTGTAAGATTAATCAACTTCGTTGTAAATATCACGGCCGATTGTTTCATTTAAATGGTCGTTTCATTTCAATGCCAGAATTTAACGAAGTTGAAAATTTTATACCCGAAAATAATCATTTAAAACAATTACCTCTTTTTAAATGGGGTAAGCTTTTGTTCACCAGTTTACATCCGATTTTCCCTATAGCTGATTTCTTTGCAGAAATGCAGGAAATCGTGGGTTGGCTCCCGATCGATAAAATGGAATTCCAACAGGATTTATGTAATGAGTTTATAGTAAATGCAAACTGGGCTCTTTATTGTGAGAATTATCTGGAAGGTTTTCATATTCCATTTGTGCATCCCACTTTGAATGCAGTAATTGAATTTAAAAATTATACCACCGAAACATTTAAATATTCAAACTTACAATTGGGTATCGCGAAAGAAGGTGTTCCTACTTTCGATCTTCCAATAGAAAGTAAATACTATGGCAAAAAAGTTGCCGCTTTTTATTTTTGGGTATACCCGAATATGATGTTCAATTTTTATCCTTGGGGTTTATCATTAAACATTATTGAACCTCAAACGGAATCAACTACTAAAGTTAGGTTTCTGACTTTTGTTTACGACAAAACAAAATTAGAACAAGGTGCCGGTAGGGGCTTAACTACCGTTGAAGCAGAAGATGAAGAAGTGGTTGAAAATGTACAACGTGGAATCCGTTCTAGATTTTATAAACATGGTCGCTATGCCGTGCACCGCGAACAAGGTACCCATCATTTTCACTCTTTACTTGCTGAGTCGATGAATGCTTAAGAACAATTTTTAAAAGAAATTTTCTTATTTTTTCTCAACAGCATTAACGCTAATACTCCAATCGCTTCCACTAGCTACATGAAAGACATCTGCAAAACTGCCCATATTCAATGCAATTGATAATTGCATCAAACTATTTAAATATACTAGCGGTTTTCCTTTTGCAACAGCTCCAAAGGTTTCGCAATATGGCGCAATTCCTTCCCATACTTTAGTTCTTTTGTGATAAATGCGGATGCTGAGGTTTTGTGCATATTTTAAATTAATCTGCTGAACCATTTCTGCAGGAATATTGGTCCATACATTTCCATATTGTATATCAAGTATTGAAATATTCCCCTTGATTAAATTGCCTTCCTTAACCGCTTTTTGATAGGGTATTGATACCACTTCGTTCGATAATAAATTTCCAACCTGATCAAAACTTATGGTACCAGATGCCAATCTTGCCGCAGTAAAAGCATACACATCCCTTCCATGAAACGTATAGGATTTCTGAGAACCGTTTCTTCTATTTACCGCTTCATTTATTTCTCTTCTTTCTGCAATACCTAAAGAAGATGCAATTAAGGTAAGAGTACCATTATCGGGGGTAACGATATAATGGCCTGTCTTTGTTTTAACAACTACCGACTTGCGATTAGTGCCAACCCCAGGATCAACCACAGACACAAACACAGTGCCAGCAGGCCAATACAGTACAGTTTGCTCTAAGCGGTAAGCAGCTTCCCAAATATTATACGCAGGTATCTCATGTGTTAGATCATATAATTTTAAATCAGCTGACACACCCATAGCTACCCCTTTCATAGCAGAAACAGCACCATCTTTTAAACCAAAATCAGATTGAAAAACCACTGATTTATTTTGTGCAAATAGCTGACTAGACAATACTAAGACTACAATAAATACAGCTTTTTTGAATGGCATATGAATCGTTTTAAGAATAAAAAAATCTGCGATAAACTGCTCTAATGAACAGTCTATCGCAGATTCAATAAATGAAATACTAGAAGTTCAACACTAACTTAGTAAATAAACGTAAACCGTTAAAGCCCATTTGAACAGATTCCCATGGTCCGCCAGTTTCATTATCCAATGCCTCATATCTTGCATTTTTAACAGATGCAAAATCGGGATGTACATTAAATAAATTATCAGCACCCATGAATAAACTTGCCGACTTACAAAACTTATAAGAAGCAAAAATATCTGTGGTAATCTTCGGACTATATTTAAATATTTCCGGGGTTACATGTACCTGATCATTATAACCATCAATGTCTACATAAGGATCTATACCAGCAAAGCTTCCTGAAATAGCTGGATCACCAGGGCCGTTTGTTCCAGCTTGGCTAGCTAAACCTGTCCATCCAAAACCTTTCGAAGATTGTTCTCCGAAATAAGTAAAGTGTGCGCCCATTCCAATTTTACCAACAGAATATTCTAGGTTCAAAGTAATTTTTGCTTTAGGTGCAGATGCAATTAAGAAAGCTTCTTCACGATCGCTAAAGAAAGTTTTCTGATGCGCATAACTATCATTCAATGCACTAGGAACATGCACTGCATCTAATTTCATTTTCTGAATATTTCCTGCTAATAAAATTTTAAATGATTTATTACCCCATTTCTTTGAATAGTCTGCAACGATGTCGACTCCAGTATTGGTGGTATTTACAGAGTTCGCAAAGAATTGTGCGGTTGCTACACCCAAGGCATTTAACTGATCTGTAAATGCGGTAGGCAATGAAGCATCACCAGCACTAAATAAACCAGAAAGAACCACTCTGTCTTTTACTGCCACAGAATATCCATCAACAGTAAGTGTAAATCCTTTTAAAGGTTTCCAAGCAAAACCGATACTAGCATTCAACGATGTTTCTTGTTTCAAATTAGGTATACCTGCAGCTTTGGTTACTGCATCATCGTTACGTGCAATTCTAGATTGTACTAACTGACCACCATTGAATGATGTAAGTGTATTACTAAAATTGATTTGTTGTAAAGAAGGAGCACGGAATCCAGTACTAATAGAACCACGAAGATTGAAGTTATTGGTCACTTTATATCGTGTAGCTAATTTATAAGTATTTACAAAACCAAAATCTGAATAATTTTCAAACCGAACAGCTCCATCTAATAGCCACTCTTTTGTTACATTTAATTCTGCATCAAAATAACCACCTAAGTTAGTGCGGCTAGCTTTTACAACATCCGAAGGACTAAAGCCTGGAAAACCCTGTGCACCCGGTGCCTGACCTAGTGGATTGGCATATCCTAAATAAGAAGCTTCTTCTCCTTTATAAATACCATATTGTTCAAAACGAAACTCTGCGCCCCATGCAATATTTAAACCTTGAGCAATTGATTTGAAGGATTTATTAAAATCTAAATTGGTAGTGTTTTGTAAGAAATTAAATCCACCATCATCAAAATGGGTTTGAGTAATATTTCCAATATTCGAAGCATTGAAAGTTTTATCACCATAATAATGGAAATCATTTCTACCAATAGTATTACTCAAATCCCAAGTCCAATCATTTTTAGTAACTCCTTTGATTCCTGCAGATAAAGAGAGATCCTGAATCACTGTTTGAATATGGGGGTTGTACCATGTTTCTCCATCTTTATCGGTTGTCATAATGCTAGGTACATCAATTCTATCTCCTGCAGCAGTTACTGGGAAACGGTCTGGTCTTGCACTCCAGTTTCTGCTATATGCATATGCATCAGATTTTTTGTGATTGTATCCACCAAATGCGTAGAAAGTAGTGGTGGCACTAGTTGGAATTTCCATATTAAACATAGTCCCTACTGTGGTTACAGAACCATCACCAAATGCTCTTCTTCCAGAATTCATTATTTGTGCATTCGGGTTGGTCCAAACATTTGTATCAGCTACTTGTCTAAATGTTTTTGCTTGATTTAAATAATCGAAAGACACATTTATAAAACCACCTTTCTTACCAATTTTTACTCCATTGTTAGCAGAGAAAGAAAAAGTTCCTCCGTCTATTGGATTACTATACACATATCTTTTACTGTCTCTTGTACTATAAGAATTATATTTTGTATCATAATATCCAGACCATCCTGTATTGATGCTCCAATGATTCACGTCTTTTTTCAAAGCCAAGTTTATTACACCTGCAATGGCATCGGAACCATATTGTGCAGAAGCACCATCACGCAGAATTTCAATCTTATCTACAGCAGATTGTGGAAACGCATTTAAGTCAACCCCTGAATTACCACGACCCTTTGTTCCAAATAAAGCAACAAAAGCAGTTTGATGTCTTCTTTTACCATTGATCAACACTAATGTTTGATCAGGACCCAAACCACGAAGTGTTCCCAAATCAACGTGGTCTGCACCATCAGCTCCAGATTGTTTGTTATAATTGAATGATGGCGCTACATAGTTCAAAACTGAGGTAAGGTCCATTTTAGCTGTAGGAACTCCTGCTTGATTAATATTGATCACATCTACCGGAACTGCAGATTCGGTTTTTACCCTTCCTCCTTTTCTGCTTCCCAATAAAACTACTTCCTGTAATTCTATGGAGGCTTCCTGAAGTACTATATTAATGGAACTGATATTTGCTTTTGCAGAAGTTGATTCAAATCCAATGGAACTGATCATTAAAATATCTGCATCACTTGCCTGAATACTAAAACTACCATCCTTAGCCGTGGGTGTGGTAATCCCTGTAGTTTTGTTTCTGATAGCGGCACCTTCTACTGGCTGACCCTTTTTATCCTTCACAATACCACTAATGGTTTTTACCTGTGCAAATAAGACCTGTGTAGAGAGTATCAATATCAATAACAGGAATATGGCTTTTATATGCTTCATTTTGAATAATTTCAAGACAAATTAACCAAAAATTAATGGAATTATGATAGAATTACCGATAACTCATTGATTTTTAATCGTATTTAAATCTATTTAATATAAGTGAATGAAATTGACCAGCCTATTTTAATAAACCTGCTGCCCATTCTGCAGCGTATGTAGCCTTGAAATATTTAACCCTTAAATTCACGAGTTTTTCAACTGTTTCTATCAATTTTGACTCTCGGTTATTCACTAAAAAAAGGCTGCTCTCTCCATTATAGAATTTCAAATTCTCGGCTTTGAATAGTGATTGGTAGCCATTAAGGGCAGACTGAACAGATTTGATTTGAACTTGCAAAAGATTTGCCTCGCTATAATAGTTTCGAATTTTATTTTCTGTTTCCCATTTTTTGGCATTGAATTCTAAATTCGTTTCCTGAATTTTTAGTTTCGATTTATTATAATCGCCTCTTCCTTCTCTCAAAAACAATGGAAGTTTAACATCAATACCCCATTTATAATTATTCTGTAAAAAGTTACTCTCTATACCCTTCACTACATTATAACCAGAATTAAGCAAATTTGCTTTCAGATTTACCATGGGCAGCATACTTTGAAATTTTAGTTTCCGCTCTACATCTAATGCCTCTAATTTAAAAGCATATGATTTCAGTGATGGGTTTTCGTTAGCAGACCTACTTATTAATCCTTCCAAACTTTGTTCATTTACAGACATCACAAATTGAACCGTATCTGGAAAGAATTGAGTAGGCAATTGATAAGCACTATCGTTTTCTAACCATAGATAATTACTAAGTTCTAAACTGGCTGTATTAATTTTTTGACCTGCGTCCGTTAATTGAGCCTCATAATTCAATACTTGTGTCTGTGCTTCTACGGTATCCATCACAGACCGGTCTCCATTATTAAATGCAATTCTTACTAACCTTAGCCTATCTGTAGATATTTGATAATATTGATGGTAGAGGTTATAAAGTTGATAGGCACCAGCCCACTGCCAATAAGAATTGTAGGCATTAAACAAAAGATCGTTCAGCATTTTCGATTGTTCTTGCAGACTTTGTGATTGAAATATTTTCGCCTGCTGTAAGGTTGCTCTTCGCTTATCCATAAGCAACCCTTTACCCAATGGCATTTCTACACCAAGATAACTGGTTTGCCCTGTGCTTACTTCCGGATTTAAATATTTACCACCGTTACTTTCTAGTCCGGTTTTAAAATCAATTCCGCCTAACCCGATCGGTATTTTTAATTCAGGGTTATTGTAATAATAATAATTTTTACCGTCGAAAGTTTTATTGCTAGCATCGAAATTAAAACTTGGATCAAAGCCACCTCTTGCAGATTGCAAATCAGCTTTTGCCTTTTCAACCTGAATGGCAGCCTGCTTTGCAACTGGGTGAAACTGCTTTACCTGCTGAATAAAAGATTCAGGTGTAAACAGCTGCGCCTTCAGTTGAAATACCATCGCAAATCCTAATATCACTAATGCCTGCTTCATGCTTTATTTTTTCTTTTCTTTATACCCACCTGCCTCTTTTGATTGATAGTATTCGGGAGGGAAACCATTTATATTTCTCCATAACTCATACCAGATTGAAACATCCTTCAACAAGCCAATACCCTGTGCAGCTCCACCCATTCGTAATTGAGCTGGCCATTTTTTTTCAGCAGGATCTTCCATCACTAATACACGAAACTTACCATTACTGCTAACTGCATTTTCAATGGCGGCAACCTTTCCTCCAAATGTTCCATAACTAGATTCAGGCCAGCCACTAAATACGATGGCGGGGAAACCATCAAATACAAAGCGCATTTTTTGACCCTTAGAAACCAGCGGAAGATCCATCGGTTCCATAAATAATTCTACCGCTAATTGTATCTTATCGGGAACAATCTCTACTAACATTTCGCCTTCCTTTACCATCTCTCCTAATCCGGCTTTTTTTGCTTTAGTTATCTGACCACTTTGCGGTGCAGTAACATAGTATAATTGATTTCTGATATCATAATTACTATATGTGTTCTGTAATTTTGAAACCTCCGCTTCACCGCTTGCAATATTGGAAAGCGAGCTAAATTTATCTCCCTCTGCTTTTGAAATTTTATCTGTATAGTCTTGAACAATCGAATTTTTCTCTAAAAATAAATTGTTTAATTCCTGCTTGCTTTGTAAATACTTGCTTTCGTTTCCAATTCTTTTTGCAACGGAGCTTTGCAAACTGATTTTTCTTCTTTCAAAATCAGCTAAGGAAATCACACCGCTATCATACATAATTTTAGCTGCTTCCATTTGCCTTTTGCTAATTCCATATTCATTATTGGATGCAGCAGCATCAATACTATCGCTCTGAAGTTTTAAAAATTGTTGTTTAATCTTATTATCGAGTTGTTGCAACTTTAAATTCTTAGCTTCAGTTAGTGCTGTGATCTGCGTTTCAGAACTACCTGCTTTATTTTCATATCCCTTAACTGCTAATTGCTTAGATTCAATCTGTTGCTGCGTTCTAGCCAATAATTGTGGATCAAAATATTCCACTTTCACTTCCCCAAGTTGCAGAATTGTGTCACCTGCATTTACATGATCTCCTTCCTTAACACGCCAATTCAATACTTTACCCGCAATTAGTGTATTTACTTCCTGAGGGCGCTGTTCTTGCAAAAGGGTTGTTACTGAACCTTTTGCACGAATGGTTTGCGTCCAGGGAAGAAACGCAATTACAATTAATGCAATTAATATTCCATACATCCACTTTTTTACAGCAGATTTCTTATTTACCAAGTATAGATTTTGATACGACTTTAAGGTAGTATTATCCGAACTTGAATCTATATCTTCGTTTATAAAATTTTTCATGATTATTTTATTATGCTTGCCGCAACCATTTTTGCAGAACCCTGATTAATAATCATTCCATTTTCAATATGAATGATCTCATCACATTTCATTGCGATATTGATGTCTGAAGTTGTAAAAAATGTAGTGGCTGATGCATCTTTCAGAATAAAATCCATCAATTGACTCTTAACAGAATCATCAAAATTTAAAAAGGGTTCTTCTAATAGTAACAATCTTCGTTTCCCTAACAAAGCCCGAATTAATAAAATTCCTTGCCTTATTTTAGAAGGTAATCTATTACCAGCAGTTTCAAGCATAGATTCAAATCCACCAGGAAGAGATTGTACAAATTTTGTTAATTCAAACAATTCAACCAGGCTTTTTAGTTCTTCTTTGTCATACTCTTTATTACCCATGGTAAAATTTTCAAGAAGGGTTCCTTGAAAAATGTCTTGCTGACTTAAAAAGATTCCTGTAACAGATCGAAGTGATTCTAACTGATAGTTTTCTATGGAAACACCATCAATTAAAAGAGCTCCTTCAAAATTTTTATAGGCCCCAGTAAGTAACCTAAGAATGGTTGATTTGCCTGAACCGGAATTCCCGTACACACAAATTGTTTTGCCGGCTTCAATAGAAAAACTAATACTATTCAATACAGGATTACCGATATCATAACTGTATTTCAATTTTCGAAACTCAATTGAGATGCCTTTTTGTACATCTTCAATTAACTGGATGCCTTCTTGCTCAATTTCGCATTCAGTTATTTTTGCGAGTTTCTCAACAGCTGTTAATACATCATAAATCTTATCCAGGTTTGTAATTAGTTTTTCTACAGATCCAATAACCATAATAATTACAATATCTGCAGCAATAAACTGGCCAACATTAATTTGTTGATCAACCAATAAAACCGATCCAACAATCAGCATACTGGCAGTAATAATAACCTTAAACCCTACTAGGCTCCAAAATTGGGTAACTAATATTTTAAAATACCGGGTGTGTGATTCAAGGTAACTAGACACATAACCGTCGGCCTTATCAATATTCAAAGAAGTGCCTTTTGAATATTTAAAAGTTTTTACAACACGAGCCATTTCCTCTAACCAGGCTGCAGTTTTATATTTATAATCACTCGATTCCACATTTGCGGCGAATCCCGTTGGTAATGTATTGCGAAGTATCAAATAAAGTAACAACAAGAGAACAATACCAAAACCAATAAATACTGGATGGTAAAGCGAAAGTAAGATCACACCAAACAATATTTGAATAATAGCAGAAGGGATATCAAGTAAAAGTTTTTCGATACCTTTTTGTAAAGATGCAATGTCAAAGAAACGATTCACCAATTCAGGTAAATAGTAGCTACTCATTTTTTCGATATCCAATTTCGGTAATCGATTGGCGAACTCTAATGAAAATCTAATAAATATTTTTTGCTGAATTTTTTCAATCACTTGCATTTGCCTTACTTGCAATAAACCACCAATAAAAACTGCCACAACCACCAATACTATCAATACAACAATACTCGTAGATAATGAGCCTGCCATTACAAAACTGATTATAGTTTGAATTCCTAGAGGAGTTGCAAAATTTACTAAGCCTGCAAGAATAGCAAATACATAAATGGTGCTTATATCTTTTTTCTCTAAGCGAAGTAGCGTAAAGAACTTTTTTGCCGCTCCTGCAGGAGTAGGTTGCTGTTGTTCTGCCATAATCTATTATAAATTGTTGTATTCATATAATGGATCAATATGATCACCTGCAAGTATTTCAAATACCGGGTTAATAATACCATCATGCAAATCATACACCCAGCCATGCAAATCTGGTCTGTTCTCCTTTTTCCAGGCAGATTGTACTATGGATGTTTTTGCCAGGTTCATTACTTGTTCCCTAACATTTAATTCTACCAAACGGTTCGCCCTTTTGTCTTCATCCTTTATGGCATCTACTTCATCCCGATATATGCGATACACATCTTTGATATTACGCAACCATTTATTTATTAAACCCAGACTTGTCTGCGTCATTGCTGCTTTTACCCCACCACAACCATAATGTCCGCATACAATAATATGTTTCACTTTTAATACTTCAACTGCATATTGCAATACACTTAGCATATTCAAATCGGTATGAACTACCATATTTGCCACATTTCTATGCACAAATATTTCTCCGGGTTGTGATCCTGTAAGTTCATTTGCGGGAACCCTGCTATCACTACAACCAATCCACATAAACTCTGGTTGTTGTATATCTACTAATCTTGAAAAATATGCTGGGTCTCTTTCAACCTGTTCTGCAGCCCAGATTTTATTTTCTTCGAGTAATTTTTGATACGAATACATGATAATGGTTTATAAGTGAAATTACACTAACATGCAAATAAAAAGCGCTATCCATCAAATGAATAACGCTTTCGGGAATTTTTTACAGGAACTACTAAATATTTAGTCCGCCACATGCACTTATAACCTGTCCGGTGATATAATTACTCCAGTCAGATGCTAAAAACAAGGTGGTATTTGCAATTTCTTCTGCTTTTCCAAACCGCCCTAAGGGGATTTTTTTCAAAAATTCAGTTGCGCCTTCCCCCTCTTTTAAATAATGTGTCATATCTGTTTCTACAAATCCTGGTGCTATTGCGTTGCAACGGATATTTCTGCTACCTAATTCAAGAGCAATCGACTTTGTAAACCCAATAATACCAGCTTTTGATGCTGCATAACTACTTTGGCCTGCATTTCCCCTGATTCCAATAATGGAGCTCATATTGATAATTGAGCCAGATTTGGCCTTCATCATTGGTCGAATCACCTGTTTCGTCATATTGAATACACTTTTCAAGTTAATATCCATCACATCATCCCATTGCTCTTCCGTCATACGCAATAACAAATTATCCTTTGAAATGCCCGCATTATTTACACAAATATCAATTGCCCCAAACTCTTTTAAAACGTCTGCTACAAATGCTTCACACTCTGCAAACACCGCTGCATTGCTTTTATATGCTTTTGCTTTAACACCCAAAGCCCTGATCTCTGCTTCTAAAGCTGCAGCTTTCTCTGAACTACTTTCGCTTACATAGGTAAATGCGATATGCGCACCCTGTTCTGCCAATTTCAAGGCAATGGCAGCTCCAATTCCGCGGGCCGCACCAGTTACAATGGCTACTTTGTTTTGTAATAAATGCATGATTATTATTTTATCGATAACAAATGTAAAATAATTGCGCTTGGCAACAAGACATTCAGAGAAGTTTTTAGCTTTTTAGACTTTCCACCGAATTTGATTTTTCGTATTCATAAAAATGAAAATAGAAAAATACAAAAGCTAATAGTACCACAAATACAAAAAGCAGTATACCCAAATCATACAATATTAAAAAGAATAATGCGGCTAAAATGGCAAAAAACATTTTCATAAACTCATCACCATTCATCATACTGGTATAGAGTATCGCATGAAAAAAAGCGGGAATGCTTAAAACCATGCATAATATTTGTGAAAAGTCTACCAAGTTAAAATGCAAGGGATATCCTTTCCAAACAAATAAGAGTTCAGGCATAAGTAA
Source organism: Bacteroidota bacterium (assembly GCA_025363385.1). Taxonomy (GTDB): domain Bacteria; phylum Bacteroidota; class Bacteroidia; order Chitinophagales; family Chitinophagaceae; genus Sediminibacterium. The sequence goes on from JANYEA010000105.1 coordinate 85,437, forward strand.
TACAAAATAGAGGCCTATCATTTGGAAAAATCTTTTAAAAATGCTGATAGGTAAATTTCTGCTAAACAATAACCATTCACTTTCAAATAAACGTATCTGAAAGATAAGCGTAGTATGTGCTGCAATTACAAGTAATGCAATTAATAACACTGGTCGAATATCGTATCTATAAGGTTCATAAAATTGTATAAATCCATATAAAAATACAAGGTTAAATAGTTTAGTTAACAAAAGCATCCATTTTCTGTCCTTCCATAAAAAATACAAGGGAAATAAAAAGAATGGTTTTTTAAAAGGCAGAGCAGGTAACCGTAGTTTCAATACAAACTGTTCGTTACTATGCTGTTGCAAACATTTAAAATATAGCTGAACTGCTCCTAAAAAAAATAAGATATTTGAAAATAAAATAATCAATGCTTGTTGATATTGATGCGTTTTAAATGCAATAGTTATAATAATTATTACATAAGAAATGACCGGAAAATATACTTCGAAATGCACGAAACACATCCATGCCCAAACTTGTTTTTTGGGTAAGCGGTTCAAGCAGGTGAGAAAACTCAAACCCGGTTCCAATAAGCGATTCGTAATATAATTGATGCATTTTAGAGTATACAATCCCCATAATAAAATAATGATAACTAAAAACAGTGGGCCTCCTAATATTGCTTGAATAATTCCTGAATGAAATTCAATTAATTGCCCACCTCTAACCACACCAAACAATGCAAAAAATAAAAAAATAAAAAATCCTGCATTCAATTTATAGAAATGGTTTATTAAAACTGATTGCAAAACTTTAGTAATTATTCTCATTTGGCAAGTATGGTTGCAGTTTGATTATACACTTCAATAACTGAGGTAAAAGGAATATTATTTTGGAAAGACTGATGCGATGAAATGATAAAAGATATTCCAAATTCTATTTGCATTTTTTTGATCCAGTCGCAAACCAAATCCACCGCATTTACATCTATAGTAATTAGTGGTTCATCTAATAAAATCCATTGTGGTTTACCAATTAATGCCAACGCAAGGCTTAGTTTTTTTAACATCCCACTCGAGTACGAACCAATTGAGTTCTGGTAAGCATCAAATATGTGTAAGTCTTTTAAATGTTGAAAAGATTCATTGATATCAGCTTTTTTAGTAGTACAATATAATTGCACCAGATCCTTTGCAGTTAGGAAGGACGGGTATACCGGCTCTGCTTCCCCATAGTTTACAATTTTCAAAAAATCGTTCCTTTGTTTTTTTATAGAAACTCCATCCAATAAAATATCTCCTTTAAAAGGATGTAACCCTGCCACCATTTTCATCAATGTGGTTTTACCTGATCCGTTTTCTCCTTTTAACCAATAAAGTCCTTTTTCTAATTGCAAGCATGGAATTTGCAATGCCAAATGATTGCCATAATATTTTTCGATTTGTACAAATTGCAGCATATGCTAAGTAAGCTTAAATAACTTTGTACTGAACCAAGGTATTCGTTTTTTATAGTTTTATTAACCGGGGTTTGTTTTGAAAATAGAAATAAAGCAGCGCTTTTTCATATAATTAGATATTTTAGCCAAAATGAACAGCCTCTTAACCCGGAGAAAAATATTACTCATTGCCTTTTTAGTAGAAACCATTTGTGTTACTTATGCGCTCAAACTTAAGTTCCTAACTGGTTTTACTAGTATTGCATTTACCATTGCTGGTCTTTTTATTTGTTGGTTTGCCCTTGTTCTACCCAGTCCACAACAAGTTCCCAATCAACCATTTGACCTCACAAAAACAACGAATCAATATCGTTGGTGGATTCTTGCTATGACACTGATATGTATCATTGGCTCGGCCCTCCATTGGATGGAAGATGCACCGCTCGATTACCATGATGCCGATATGTTACCCATCATAAAAATCATGAGTGAGCGGTTTATTCATGGAGCCTGGAGCCATGTATACGATTTAATTCCAGAAATCTGGGGCGGTATGCACCCAATATATTTACCAGCCATGTGGTTGCCTTTTAGCATCCCCGTATTTTTTGATGCAGACCCAAGATGGACAACTGTGGTGGCATTGTTTTTACTTTCTTCCTTATTTATCTGGCGCATTCAACCCTTACACAGAAAATCTGCCCCCATATTTTTTGCGGCATTCTTACTTATCTGGTGGTTATTAAATGCCCATAATTCTGGTTTGTTGATTTATACAGAAGAAGGAGTGGTGATCGTATTTTACAGTTTTCTTGCACTGGCATTGTTAAGCAAAAACGGATGGCTTATCGGGATAGCAACTTCGCTTTGCGTTTTAAGTCGCTATTCTTTGGTAGGATGGATTCCCGCTATGCTGGTTTTCTATATATCTACAAAAGACTTCAAAAACCTTTTGCGTATTTCTCTCATGGGGATTTTATTCTTTCTTTTATTAGTGCTGATTCCTTTTGGATGGAAAACTTTTTTAACACTCAGTTCCATACCATCGGAATATATCAGCTTCAGCGAAAGGGTATGGAAAGATGCTCCCGTTGTTTTTCATGAAAGCTTAGGCTTTGCCAAATTCTTTGGTCCTAAAAATATTGCATTACAACACCATTTATTGATCTATTCTGCTCTTACGATTCCTACTATATTTATGATTGTTTGCCTAGCCTTAGTGAAGCGGTTTCATTTACAAAAAGATCACCTTCCTATTGCTACACTCAAGATCACATTGGTAATATTTTATACGTTGGTAGACGTTCCTTACCTCTATCTTTTTTATACAGGTTCTTTTTTAAGTTTATTCTTAGTAACGAATTTGTTGGTGGGTGAAAAGCCAATATGGGCTTTTAAAAAAACTGCCTAGCATTTTTTTATTCATTGATCAGGAGCAGAATCTCATCTACATATCTACGATCATTACTTAACCTAGGTACTTTGTGTTGCCCACCCAGCTTGCCTTTGCTGCGGAGCCATTCATGAAATATATTTTTTTCAAGAGAATGTACCAAGGGCATTACTAATGCAATGTCTTTATATCTTTTTGCTTCATAATCGCTATTCAAAGATTTGAGCGCGCAATCTAATTCATACGCAAATGCATCTACATTTTCAGGGGCCTCCTCAAATTCAATCAGCCATTCATGTGCTCCTTTTGAATCGTCACCAAAATATACAGGTGCCGCCGTATAATCATTTACAACCAAGCTGGTCTTTTCGCAAGCAATCGCAATTGCTTTGTCGGCATTGTCGGCAATTACTTCTTCACCAAATGCATTAATATATTGCTTTAACCTACCACTTACTTTAATCTTGAATGGAAATACAGAAACAAACTGTATTGTGTCTCCAACTAAATATCGCCATAGCCCTGCATTGGTACTTATAACCAGCGCGTAGTTTTTGCCAATCTCAACTTCACCCAAACCTATCGTCTTCGGATCTTCTTTTCCATATTCTTCTACTGGCATGAATTCATAAAATATTCCGTGTGCCAAAAACAATAACATTCCTTCCTGATCGGGGTCATTCTGTGCAGCAAAAAAACCTTCGCTTGCATTGTATATGTCCAGATAAGTTACACCCGGCCCAATTAGTTTCTTAAACTGCTCCCGATAAGGAGTAAATGATACACCACCGTGTCCATATAACTCAAGATTCGGCCATACTTCCTTTAAATTGACTTTGCCCGTGATCTCTAAAATTCTTTTTATTAAAACCATGGTCCATGTAGGAACCCCAGCAATGGAAGTTACATTCTCTTCAATAGTAGATAATGCAAGGCTTTCAATCTTTCCTTCCCACTCATCCATTAATGCAATCGATAACTCAGGGGTGCGAATCCACTGACCCCAAAAAGGAGTGTTCTGTAATAAAACAGCACTCAGGTCTCCGTATTGTATTTCTTCATTGATCTTACTAATCTGATGACTTCCCCCAATTACCAAACTCTTGCCCGTTAATAAATCGCTATTGTTATTGATATTGTAATAAAGGGTCAGAAAATCTTTGGCGGCTTGAAAATGACAGTCTTCTAAACTCTCTTCTGTAATTGGTATGAATTTACTTTTATCACTGGTGGTTCCGCTACTTTTTGCAAACCAGTTGACAGGTGTATTCCAGAGTAGTTGGTCTTCGCCCTCCATTAAACGCTGAATATAAGGCTTCAAGTCATCGTACTCTTGAATGGGAACCGCCTGTTTGAAATTGCGGATCGTAAAAATTTCCTTCAAGCCATGTTTGCGACCAAACTCTGTATATTGTCCGTGTGTAATAAGGTCTTGCAAAATTTCTCGCTGAGTAGCAATGGGCTCATTAACCCATGCATCGATGCGCCCCTGACGCAGTCGAGCTAATCTTGATATCGCGGGGCTTAGAATTTTCATACAGTTAGTTCCTGAAAATAAGCAATGGAATTGAAATTACCCTCTTATTATTCGTCAGAAATTGAACCATTGTCAATTTCATTGGACGAAGTTGGTAAACTTGCTCCATTATCCTTACCCATATCAATGATCCAGTCTTTTCTTTTTAATTCAAAATTGGTACCCAGATAAAGCCTGCGAACTTTTTCGTCATCTGCCAATTCTTCTGCAGTACCATGGCGAAAGATCTTCCCTTCAATAAGTAGATAAGCGCGGTCGCAAATCGACAGTGTTTCATTTACATTATGATCTGTAATAAGAATACCTATGTTTTTAAACTTTAGTCGTGCTACCACACTTTGAATATCTTCCACAGCAATTGGGTCTACTCCTGCAAATGGTTCATCCAATAAAATAAATTTCGGATCTACTGCCAATGCTCGAGCAATCTCTGTTCTTCTTCTCTCCCCACCACTTAAGCTATCGCCATTATTATCTCTTACATGATGCAGGTGAAACTCATCTAATAAAGACTCTAATTTATATTGACGCTCTTGTTTACTTAATTTGGTCATTTCCAAAACTGCCATAATATTATCTGCCACAGTTAGCTTTCTAAATACACTCGCTTCCTGAGGTAAATAGCCAATACCCATCTGTGCACGCTTATACATGGGCAGTTTAGTAATATTCAGATCGTTCAAAAATACATCTCCGAGATCGGGTTTAATAAGACCCACCACCATATAAAAAGTAGTGGTTTTTCCTGCACCATTCGGACCAAGTAAACCTACAATTTCACCCTGCTCTACATTTACGCTTACATTGTTTACAACAGTTCTACCCTTGTAACTTTTAATCAGATCCTTGGTATGGATGGTTAAATTTGTCATTGTAATTGTAAAAATAAGATAGTTGATACGAAGAATAATAACCCTTGGGTTTATATTTTGTTATTCTTTGATTGTATGTTTGTAGCCATTTATACGTATGAAAGTAATTGACCATATCTCAAAAGCCAGCAACACTTTGTTGTCTTTCGAAGTTTTACCTCCTCTAAAAGGTAAGACCATTATATCATTATATGATCATTTGGATCCTTTGATGGAATTTAAACCATCATGGATCAATGTTACCTACCACCGAAGTGAAACTATGTTCAAGAAAAAAATGGATGGCACTTTCGAAAAAGTAGAAGTTCGCAAACGTCCGGGTACCGTGGGTATTTGTGCGGCCATTATGAACCATTATAAAATTGATGCAGTTCCGCATATCATTTGCGGTGGCTTTACTAAAAGAGAAACCGAAGACGCACTGATTGATCTAGATTTTTTAGGTATCGATAATGTACTTGTTTTAAGGGGTGATGCTGCAAAGAATGAAGCATCATTCGAATCAGAACCTGGTGGAAATAATTTTGCAATCGATCTGCTCAAACAAGTGAGTAGTATGAATAACGGCGTTTATATTGATGAAGACATCAAAAGCGGTGGAAAAACAAATTTCTGTATGGGTGTTGCGGGTTATCCTGAAAAACATTTCGAAGCACCCAACCTGGAAATAGATTTATTGAAGTTAAAAGAGAAAGTAGACGCGGGTGCTGAGTATATTATGACTCAGATGTTTTTTGATAATCAGAAATTTTTTGAATTCGTAAATGCATGTAAAGCCATTGGCATACATGTGCCCATCATTCCAGGATTAAAACCCATTACCAATAAGAAACAATTATCGGTGCTGCCACGTATTTTCCATGTGGATATTCCAACTGATCTTTCTAATGCCATCAACAAATGCAAAACCGACGCAGATTGCGAACAGGTTGGAGCTGAATGGTTAATTCAGCAAAGCAAAGAACTGAAACAATTCGGTGTACCAGTACTACATTATTATACGCTTGGTAAGCCAAAAGTAATTAGGTATGTAGTAAAAGAACTTTTCTAATATCAGTGTTTCAGCTTAGTTGCAATTAAATCATCAAACTGTTGAATGCTTAGTTGTTTGGCAATGATGCGCTTGTCTTTATCTAACAAATAAAGGGTAGGTGTTTTAAATACATCATACAATTGTTTGTAACTGGGTTGCCCTGCTTTTTCCTCTGCAGCTCTTGCAGCCTTGGTTTGATATACATGGTACCAATTAAGCAAGCCTTTATCTGAAATGAATTTCTTCCAGGCTACATTTTCATTCTCATAAATATTTACTGCATAAATTGCAACACCAAGTGCTTTCCATTTTGCGCGATACATAGAGTCGAGGCGTGGAAGCTCTTCCTTACAATGCCCGCAATTAGGATCCCAGAATACAACTACTGTAAAAGGCGATTTGATAGCATATAGCGAAACCGATTTGCCGCTTGTATCTGTCAGATCCAATGGTGATGCAGCTAAGCCTAGTTGATTGGCCATCAAACTGTAGGCTCTATCTGTAATTGTTTTCTTTGAAGCGGTATTCAGTAATACGGTATCCCCCTTAGCATAAAAATTTTCAAATAGGTAGAGAAACACTTTGTCCTGCCCCATGAATTCTGGATTGATATATTTATTCGTAAACTTAGTAAGTAAGTAAGGATATATTTCTTTTCCCGTTCTAGCAGATAACAAAATATATTTCACTTCATCTATCAAAGAATCAGGTTCGGGAGAAACATAGTATTTAAAGTAATCATCGAGTTTCGATTCGAAAAATGGTGTGCGCAATAAACGATCGTCATTGAATACCACATCATCCCAAAAATGATCTTTTACAAATCGATACGGATATAAAGAATCTGGCTTACCCTTCACCATCGGAATTGTGGGAACTGTTGGCCTTTTCATGGTATTGAACAGCATCGCCAATAAAGAAGTTGGGTTTTTTTTAATCAGGTTTTCACGGTATGCCTGTAATTCTTTATCGCCCTGTATAATCAGGTTCTTATATTTTGTTGAATCGGCAGTAGTTTTTGACTGATGATAAGCCGCTTCTTGCTCCTGCATCAGTTTGCCCTTTTCTGATGAGTATTTCAAATAATCTTTGAATAAGTCATTATCTGGAGAACCCGTTATCAGGGATTTATCTTTTTGTAAAGTATCGCCCACAATACTAAACTGTTGTTTGTTGTCCATCAGAAATTCAAACTGAGGGGTCATTTGTGGAGTTACCATAAAATATACACCCCCCGTTAATTTATTACCCTTGAATACGCCAACACTTTTTTCGTTTAAATACGCAGAATCTACCAACGCTCTACCCTTTCCATAATAACTTCCCAGGTAAACCATACAATTTTTGAGCGGTGTAAGGGTTACCGAAATCTGTTTACCAACTGTTGTTACAGTCTTCGAGCTAGCGGCTGTTTTGGTTTGTGCTTGAGCAGATTGAATCAATAAAATGATTGCAAAAAATGAAATGATGCGGTTCATACGATCTTGAATTGACTATAAAAATAGGAAAATTGACCACAGTATAGGCATATACAGAACTGTAGTTTACATTTGCACCCGTGAGAAAACAAAAGCTAAGAGTAGTATTAGAAAATTTATTGGTGGAGGATTATGCTGCCGAAGGAAAGTCGCTAGCCCGAATCGAGGGTAAAGTTGTATTTATAGAAGGAGCAGTTCCAGGTGACGTGGTAGACGTACAATTGTCGAAAAATAAGAAAGACTGGGCTGAGGGCCATGTGGTAAAAATTCATACCTATTCCGAAAAAAGGGTAACCCCATTTTGCAGTCATTTCGGGGTTTGCGGCGGATGCCAATGGCAAATGTTACCTTATGATCAGCAATTGTTTTATAAGCAAAAGCAGGTTACCGATAATTTAACTAGGATTGGCAAAGTGGCACTTCCCCCAATCAGCTCCATTATTGGGGCAGATCATACAGAAGAATACCGCAATAAAATCGAATATACTTTTGGTTCAAAAATTTTTATCCCTTCCAACCTTTTCAGAAAAATGAAAGAAGAGGGCGTTTCCATTGATGATGTTCCGGGCGGTGCTGGGTTTCATGTTCGCGGATTTTTTGATAAAGTAGTGGAGATCGATAAATGTTACCTGCAAGAAGAGCCTACCAACCAAATAAGAAAAGCAGTTGCCGCTTATGCGCTTGAGAGAAACCTGCCTTTTTATGACGTTAGAAAGCACCAGGGCTGGTTACGAAATATGTTTATCCGCAATAGTACCTTAGGTGAATTGATGGTGAATATTGTTTTTGGTTATGAAGATGAAAACAATCGCAAAGCCTTATTGAACCAGCTCTTGCAACAATTTCCACAAATCACCACATTACTATTTACCAACAATACCAAACACAACGATAGTTTGTACGATTTGTTTCCACAGGTTTATAGTGGCAATGGCTATATTATTGAAAAGCTAGAGAACTTTTCCTTTAAGATCAGCCCAAAATCGTTCTTTCAAACGAATACCCGTCAGGCAGAAAAATTGTACCAGGTTACCCGCGATTTTGCAGAACTAAATGGCAGTCAGGTTGTTTATGACTTATACTGTGGCACTGGAAGTATTGGTATTTTTGTGAGCCAGTTGGCTAAAAAATTAATAGGAGTAGAAGTTGTGGCAGAGGCAATTGAAGACGCAAAAGAAAATGCCGCATTAAATAATTTGAAACAGTGCAGTTTTTTTGCAGGAGATGTGATAGATATCTGTGATGACACTTTCTTTGCAGAACATGGAAAACCCGATGTGATCATTACAGATCCACCAAGAGCAGGGATGCATGAAAAACTGGTAAAGAAATTATTAGAGATAGCCGCTCCTATTATTGTGTATGTGAGCTGTAATCCGGCCACACAAGCAAGAGATTTGGCTTTATTGGATGAAAAATACCGTGTGGAGAAAATACAACCTGTTGATATGTTTCCCCATACCTTGCATATAGAAAATGTGGTTCAATTAAAACTAAAAAATGACTGAATTCAGACCCAGTAGATTTGAAATATTACCAACCGTTGTAAAGAATCTACTGATTATAAACGGACTTTTTTTTCTGGCACAAAATACCCTAGGAGGGCAGGGTGCCAGTTTTTCATTTGAAAATGTATTTGCGCTGCATGCCTGGCAAAGCCCTTTATTTAAGCCATGGCAACTAGTAACACATATGTTTCTCCATGGAGATTTCGGACATATTTTCGGAAACATGTTAGCACTTTATATGTTTGGTGCTGTATTAGAAAATCTATGGGGACCTAAAAGATTTCTGACTTTTTTTATCATTTGCGGACTAGGAGCAGCTTTAATGCACTTGCTTTTTTTAAGCTATGAGTTAGTGCCAATGATGAAGGATTATACCGATATTCTGGTAGAACGTGCATCGAATAACGGTCAAACAACTGCACTTTTCAATTTCGGAATGAAGCATCCACGTGCTTTTGAACAGAATTCCGAATTAGTGAGTATGGTGGCCAATAATCCTAATAATCTGGAAGCCTCTAATGCTTTATTTCAATATGTATCAAGCTACTATGAAGCCAATTTAAATACAGCCACACTGGGTGCCAGTGGAGCGGTTTTTGGTATTTTAGCAGGGTTCGTTTACCTTTTTCCTAATACTTATATCTATCTGTATTTTTTTGTTCCTATCAAAGCAAAGTGGTTAGGTATTGGATACTTTACATGGGAACTTTTCTTTGCCATTCGTAATTCGGCGGGAGATAATATAGCACGTTGGGCACACGTAGGTGGAGCTATTGTTGGATTGATTATTGTAATGACTTGGAACAAAAAGAATAAGAAAAATTTTTATTAATAGATACCGTTACCAGTAATTTTATGTTTGAAAAATCAACAAAATCAAATCGCGGCATTTTATTAGGGCAGGATAATAATGCATTGGTTTACCTGGTAGCCATCAATTTATTAGTATTTGTATTACTCACTTTTATCAAGATTATTTATTACCTATCTGAAATTCCGATAGAGTTCTTTTATAAACAGGTATTTGATTGGTTTACATTACCTGCCATAACAGATAGTTTTTTAAGTAAGCCTTGGGTAATATTTACTTATATGTTTACGCATGAAAGCATCTGGGGGTTGATCAGTAGTTTACTTTGGCTTTGGGCATTTGGTTATATTTTACAAGACCTTACGGGTAACAATAAATTAATTCCTATTTATCTCTATGGTGGATTTGTGGGTGCTATTGTTTTTATGATAACTGTTAACCTTTTCCCAGCACTTGCCAATCATGTAGCCACCCTTGGGCCGCTAATGGGTGCTGGTGCAGCGGTTATGGCAATAGCAGTAGCTACAACTACTTTGGCACCCGACTATAGAATTTTTCCATTAATCAATGGTGGCATACCTCTTTGGGTATTGATGGTTGTTTTTGTAGCAATCGATTTTGCAACGCTTGCGGGTTCAAATGCAGGAATTGCTGCTTCACACTTGTCAGGCGGTGCAATTGGATTTCTTTTTATTCGTCAATTACGTAGAGGCAACGATTGGGGTACATGGATGAATCATTTACTGGATTGGCTGAACGATTTGTTTAGTCCAGATAATAAACACCTTATAAAAGATAGTAGAGAAAATTTATTTCAAAATATATCTGGAAATAAAAAACAAAAAACATCCGAAATTACACAACAGAAGATTGACGCCTTACTTGATAAAATTAATCAACAGGGCTACCAGTTTCTAACCGATGAAGAAAAATCTTTTTTAAAAAGGGCTAGTAAGGAAGAACTTTTATGAATTCATTTAAAAAAATAGTTTTTACCCTTGGCATCTTAGGAAATATTCTTTATTTACTCACCTGCCTAACCCCCTATATTAGCCCCTTTCATGGATATTTTTTTTCTTTTTCGGGTCTATTCTTTCCAATTGGATTAGTCTTGATGATTGGCTGGTGTTTTTTTAGCCTTGTTTTTTTTAGAAAATATTCCTGGATATTTTTTCTTTCTCTTTTCGCAGGATATACAAATATAGTTTCAGTCTTTGCCTTTCATCCGAACAATCAATTCGTACAAACTAAATCTCAAAATCAGGTTCGCATATTATCATGGAATGTGAATAATTTTTTATCACAAGATATTTCCAACTCGCATAAAATAAACCAAATGCTTGATTTTCTTAAATCAGCAAATGCAGATATTATTTGTTTCCAAGATTATTCTTCTACTTACTATCCCCAGGCAAACGCAACAACTCAAAACATTAAATTGCTCACTGGTTTGCCCTATAGTTATTTTAGCGAAGCCGATCCAAATAATGGCGTTATTGTTTTTTCAAGGTGGCCTTTTTTAAAACAAACCAGTATTCCTTATTACAATATCAATTCGCCAGAATTTATTCAATGGGTTGAAATTCAAACACCCAATAAATTACTGCGGGTATACAATACCCATTTAAGTTCGATGGGAATTCATGTTGAATTAATGAACAACACTAGTTCGAACCGTTTGAAATTTGTGAAATATGACCAGGCCATTTTAATGAAGAGAGATAAATTAAGTAGAATTGCCTTTTTCGATAAAATGCACACGCTACAGGCTGAGCTTGTTAAAAAATCGCTCGACAGCTCTAACGTTCCTTATATATTTACAGCCGACTTAAATGCTGTACCATCAAGTTATTTGTATCATCATATCAGTGCTGGTTTAAAAGATGCATTTCTAGAAAAAGGCTGGGGCTTCGGAAGAACTTATGATAGCCTTTCTCCTACTTTAAGAATTGATGTCTTACTTACAAGTCCGTCTATCAAAACTGTACAATTCAGTTCTCCTCGTCTTCATTTATCGGATCATTATCCAATTATCACAGATATTCAGCAATAACCTTGTTTTTCATTATTTTTAATGCATGGCAAAAAGCTTTTTGCGACGCACATTTAAATCAATTAGTATAGCTACCACTATTTTCTTGTCGGTGCTTTTCTTGATTGCCTGCCTTTCGCCCTATATTAATCCAGCTAATTGGTGGCTATTTGGATTCACCGGTTTAATAGTTCCCTATTTGATTCTACTACTTTTTTTTGCTACTTTTTTTTGGCTGATCCTAAAGCCTGTTTTTGCTTGGATCCCATTCATATGTCTTTGCTTTGGTTGGCAGCAAATGGAAGTGGTATTTGCATGGCATGCTGGTTCAGGATTCAACAAAAAAAAACACCCACAGAACATTCGAATAATTGACTGGAACGTAAGGAGCTTTAATGGGCTTAGCAAAAATGTAGATGCTAAGAGATTAACAAGAAACGAAGTGGCAGAAATTATTACAAAAATGCAGGCTGATATTGTTTGTCTGCAAGAGTTTAACAGCAGCACTCAAAGAGATTACGCAGATAATATCTCACTTTTTATAAAAGCCTTTCCGTATTATTATTTTTCGAGAGACTATTTAAGAAATAATGGCAATTACCATTCTGGAAGTATCATCTTTTCAAAATACCCCATCATCGATTCCGGAAAAACGAATTTCCCGGTTGCCGAAAGTATCATTTTTACCGACATTTTAAAAGGTGAAGATACATTCCGTGTATTTAATACGCATTTGCAATCTTTTAAATTTAATAAAGAAGATTATGCAGATATTGAAAAAATAAAGGGACAAGAAGAAGAAACAGTTGCAGCATCCAAAAACATTTTAAAGAAGATGAAACTTGCTTTTAACAGAAGAGGTGTACAAGCTGATATGGTAAGAAATCAAAGAGATCTTTCAAATTTACCTGGCATTATTACCGGCGATTTTAACGATGTTCCCAATTCCTATACTTATTTTAATATCAAGGGTAACTGGCAGGATTGCTTTTTGAAAAAAGATTTTGGAATCGGAAGAACCTATTTATCAATAGCTCCCACATTGCGGATCGATTATATACTAGCTGATAATCATTTCGCGGTGAAGCAGTTTGATATGGTAGATGAAGACCTAAGCGACCATATAATGCTGGTTACAGATCTAAGATTGATTAAATAATTCAGGGGGCCAATTCTGTGGAAACAGCTTTATTTTCTTATCTTGCATACCATGAATTTGAGCAATTTATATTCCTTCAGTTGTTGTTGCTGCTATTAATCTGGCCTTTGGGCCCTATCAGTGGCTTCTAACTCTATTCACCATCTCACAAGTACGATAACATGTCTTTGAAAGTTTATAATTCCTTAAGCAGGCAAAAAGAAATATTTACTCCTATTAATGCACCTTATGTTGGGATGTATGTGTGCGGTCCCACAGTAAGTGGTGAAAGTCATTTAGGCCATGCCCGCCCCTTCATTACATTCGATGTTATTTATAGATACCTCTTACAATTAGGTTATAAAGTACGCTACGTTCGCAATATTACTGATGCGGGTCATTTTGAGGAAGAGGGCCGTGAGGCAGAAGATAAGATCAGTAAAAAAGCAGTATTGGAGAAACTCGAACCGATGGAACTGGTTCAGAAGTATACCAACCTTTATCACTGGGCGATGAGCCGTTTCAATAATTTACCACCAAGTATTGAACCCACCGCAACTGGTCATATAGTAGAGCAAATCGAAATGATCAAAAAAATCATTGCAGATGGTTATGCTTATGAAGCAAACGGTTCTGTATACTTCGATGTTGAAAAATACAATACCGATTTTTCAAAATTAGGTAAGCCCTATGGCATGCTAAGTGGAAGGAATTTAGAAGACCAACTCGACACAACTCGTGAGCTGGATAATCAAGAAGAAAAAAGAGATAAAAACGATTTCGCACTTTGGAAATCGGCACCTCCAGAACATATCATGCGGTGGAATAGCCCATGGGGCGAAGGTTTCCCTGGTTGGCATATTGAATGTTCTGCCATGAGTAGTAAATATTTGGGTGAAGAGTTTGACATACATGGAGGTGGTATGGATCTTCAATTTCCACACCACGAATGTGAGATTGCACAAAGTACGGTTTGCAATCATAAAACCCCTGCACGTTTTTGGTTACACAATAATATGATTACTATCCAGGGTAAGAAAATGGGTAAGAGTTATAATAATGTAATTAAGCTAACTGAATTATTTAGTGGCGATAGTCCTATTTTGGAGCAAGCCTATTCACCCATGACTATCCGTTTCTTTATTTTACAAAGTCATTATAGAGGAACACTTGATTTTAGTAACGAAGCCCTACAGGCATCTGAAAAAGCCTTGAAACGTTTATGGGAAGCTTACGAATGGTATAGCAAACAGATATTTTTGGAGGGTTCAACTGCCTCTGATAAAACGCTCGATGAAAAGGTGCAAAAACTGGTAACTGAATTTGATGAGTTCATGGATGATGACTTCAGTACGGCTAAGGTATTGGCGAATATGTTTGAATTGTCATCATTCATCAATTCAATCAAAGACAAACATATTTCAGTAACTGCCATCAGTAGTGCAACTGCCTTGCTTTTACAAAAACAACTGAAAGTATATCTAGAAGATGTGTTCGGACTAATTGGCGAAAGATCTTCCGATTATGGACAGTTAGATGGGGTACTTCAATTACTGATCAGCATTCGAAAAGATGCAAAAAGTAAAAAAGATTTTATGACTAGCGATAAAATTAGAAACGAATTAGTTGGACTTGGTGTTCAGTTAAAGGATGAAAAAGATGGAGGAACCAGTTATAGTTTTAACTAATGATCACAATCATCTTCGTGGGCATGGTTGTGAATTCTACAGAAACCAAAGTTGAGTAAATGAGCAGTAACGATTAAACTAACCGCAGGGAAAAGAAACCAATATTGAAATTCATGCCAGATTACTTTGGCAAATAATAAAAGTATTCCAATCGAAAACACCACTATCGGCATAAAACTGTGGTGGTGTTTTTGTTTTCCATGCTTTAATGCCAGGATTCCCACAATAAAAGCGATCCCCACCATCATATTTTCGAAATAGATATTATCAATAATATTAATTCCAAATATGGGTAAACTAGTAAGAAAAAGGGGCAAAAATGCACAATGAATGGCACATGCCAGGGAAGTTGCAATACCCAAAAAATCTAAATTTACCTTCATTGTACTTGGAATAAGAGGACAAAAGTACGCAAATGCAACAATGTTGCAAAATAATTAAGCAGTTAAAGAAAAGCCCCTTCGCCGTAACTTTACGGCAATTGATCAACTATGGGAAAGAAATTAATTGGCTACCTGCTCTTCTTTATTGCACTACTTCTAGGATTCTATTTCTTCTTGTTTCAGGGAAATGATGAGTGGAGAACTAAATTATCTACCATCAGCTATGTAAAACCATTTCATTTTAAAACACAGGATAACCAAATCTTTACAGAAAAAGATATGCTGGGTAAAGTATGTGTTGTAGAGTATTTCTTTACTAATTGCAAGGGTATTTGTCCGAAAATGAATACCAATATGAAAATGATTGCTGAGACTTTCAAAGAGGAACCAGATTTTTTAATTCTTTCTCATACCTGCGATCCTGACCGCGATTCTGTGGCGAGAATGAAAGTGTATTCCGACTCGTTAAAAGTAAATACCAAAAAATGGATCTTTTTAACAGGTAGAAAAGATAGTTTATATAGCCAGGCCCGCAGTTCGTATTTGTTAGATGATCCGAAAAATAATGTAGAAAAAATTGAAGATCAATTCATTCATACCCAATTCTTTGCATTGATCGATAAGGATGGAAAAGTGAGAGGACAGGTGTATGATGGTTTAAAAGCTAATGAACTGGAAAAATTAAAAGTCGATATCCGCAAACTTTTAAAAGAAAAAGCAGGTAAAGGCAATTTTGTAAATAGTATTTTTGGAAATAATCCCTAATCGCATCGATATGCATCCAAGGATCGTAGATACGCTTAAAAGAAATCAGCTAAGCATCACTGATAGCCGGAAGAAAATTCTGGAAATGTTTCTACAAAAAAAAGGCGCATTGGCCCATGCAGATATTGAACAACAAAGTGGCGAAGAATTTGATAGGGTAACCATTTATAGAACCCTTCAAACTTTTGTAGAAAAAGGTATCATTCATACCATACCCACAGCCGATAATTCAGTTCGTTATGCTTTGTGTAAAGACGATTGTAGCGAGGGTCATCATCACGACAACCATGTGCACTTTATGTGCGATCACTGCGGAACAACTTATTGTCTAGACCATGTTACAGTTCCAGCCGTTGTTTTACCTGCTGGTTTTAAGATTAGTCAGGTTGATGTGGTAGTAAGTGGTTCTTGTTTGAAATGTCAACAGTGATTCTTATTAACTTAGCGAACCAAAATACTCAATAAATATTCTTTCATGATTTTAGTAACCGGAGCAACTGGTTTAGTTGGATCACACCTTATTAAAGCTCTGATTGCTCAGGGAAAATCTGTAAGGGCATTATATCGTTCAGAGATTCCTGCAACATTAGATTCGGCTGCTATTGAATGGTTTAAAGCAGATATTCTTGATATTATTTCTTTAGAAGAGGCAATGGTTGGTGTAACACAAGTATACCATTGTGCAGCAATCGTTTCATTTACGGCAAGAAATAAAAAAGCATTACAGCATACCAATATCGAAGGCACAGCCAATATTGTAAATGCATGCTTAAATTCTGACGTTGAAAAATTACTTTTCGTTAGTTCGGTTGCTGCCCTGGGTAGAATCAGAGAAGACCAGGTTATCAATGAATCGATGAACTGGACCAAAGAAACCAGTAATAGCGAGTACGGGAAAAGTAAATACCTGGCTGAAATGGAAGTATGGCGAGGCATGGGTGAAGGATTAAATGTAGTGGTGGTAAATCCGGTTATTATTTTAGGCGCTGGTGATTGGACAAAGGGTTCCAGCGCAATTTTTAAATCGGCATACGACGAATTCCCTTGGTACACAGAAGGGGCCAGTGGTTTTGTAGATGTATTAGATGTGGTAGATGCAATGGTTCTTTTAATGGAAAGTTCCATCAGTGATCAACGATTTATTATAAGTGGGGCAAATCTTCCCTACAGAGATATTTTCACCATGATCGCAAATGCATTTCATAAAAAAGCACCGCAAAAAAAAGTTACTGCTTTATTAGCTGAAATTGTATGGAGGATTGAAGGCATTAAAGGTAGTATTACCGGAAAAAGCCCCTTGCTTACTAAGGAAACTTCTCGTACTGCTCGAACAACTGTTCATTTCGATAATAGTAAGTTATTAAAAGACATACCCCAATTTCAATATCGAAATATGCAAATATCCATCGAACGAATCTGTTCTGAATTAAAATACCGTTATCATTTATCTTAGAAAATAGTATTTGAATAAAAAAACTACAATATTATTCCTACCACTTATCGTATTACTTGCCATTTCATGTAATCGGCCTTTACTAAATACAAAAGCCCCAGACTATTCCAATACCATTGTCACAAACGAAAACAATCAAACTGTTTTACTAGGATATTGTTCTCAGAAAATGCTACTGGAAAAGCCCTTCAGTAATTGGTTCATTCCCAATTATAACAATGCCCGAACAGACAGTATTACAATTGTTTCACTGAAAAGTGAATTCAAAAAAAAGAATATTGAAATTTTTGCTGGAACATGGTGTGGAGAAAGTAAAGCGGACCTTCCTAAATTTTTAAAAATATTGAAAGAATCGGGAGTTGACAGCTCGCAGATAAAAATCATTTTTTTGAATAATACTGCAAGCCTATATAAACAAAGCCCTCAGCACGAAGAAGCAGGAAAAAATATCGTACGCACCCCTACCTATATTATTTACAATGGTTTAAAAGAAATGGGTAGGATCATAGACTCCCCTATTGAAACCTTCGAAAAAGATTTGCTAAAAATTTTAAGGAATGAACCTTACCAGCCACATTTCTATGATTTAAAATTATAAGGATAATTAAATCGCTTTACTAAAAGTTTGCCCAACCATTTGTTTTCTCCAAAGCTGCGCATCAATAGCTGAGCTGATATTTCGAATAAATGATTTACCCTTATTCGAAACAACAATATTCTTTCCTTCCATTTTTACTAATCCATCTTCTTCTAATTGCTTTAATTTATTCAGGGCAGAATTGAGAAATGCATCTTCAAAACTATTCTCTTCTAAACTTGTTTGATTTTCACACATCAATTCAAGGATTTTTTTTCGAATTACTAAATCTTCAGAATTCAATGCATGGCCATGTACCAAGGGTAGTATTCCTTGATTGATTTTTTCTTGATATGATTCAACTTCTTTATCGTTTTGCGCATAAGCCGTCCATGCGTCACTGATACTTGAAACACCTAATCCAATAATAAGCTTTGATTTAGTAGTGGTATAGCCCATGAAATTTCTATGCAAATTTCCTTCCTCAGCTGCTTTGAAAAGTTTATCGCTCAACAAAGCAAAATGATCCATACCAATACTATTGAAACCTACTTCCTCAAATAATTCCCTTCCACGATGATACATGGCCCATTTTTGTGAGACTGTAGGAAGATCTGACTCAGTATACCTCCTTTGTACCTTGCTTTTCCAAGGAACATGAGCATATGAATAGAAAGCAATCCGATCTGGCATGAATCCTTTAATTAAATTTACCGTATGCTCAACGCTTTGTACAGTTTGATGGGGTAGGCCATAAACCAAATCTATATTTATGCTACTAAATTGATATTTTCTTGCCCAATCAACCACTTCTTTTGTTTTCTCATAAGATTGAATTCTATTTATTACAAACTGAACATGAGGATCAAAATCTTGAACACCCAGACTCACCCTGTTAAAACCCACTTCAGACAAAGTTTTAATGTGTGCTTCTGTAGTATAATTTGGATGAACTTCAATACTAAATTCATGATCATCACTAATTATCATATTTTCGGTTATACCCTTGATGAGTCTTTTTAAATTTTCGGGGCTAAAAAATGTAGGCGTCCCACCTCCTAAATGAATTTCTTTTATCACAGGAGTAGATTTCAATAATGCCCGATACATTTTCCATTCCTTTAGCACAGTAGTAATATAAGGGTCTTCTACAGTATGGTTTACAGTGATCCTTTTATTACAGGCACAGAATGTACACATGCTTTCACAAAATGGAAGATGAATATAAATGCAGATTTCACCATTCTCTGCTTCAAAAGTATCTACCACAGATTGTTTCCATTTAACCTCATCCAAGCTATTAAAATCCCAATAGGGAACAGTAGGGTAACTCGTGTATCTTGGAGTTGGCAGATCGTATTTATGCAAAAGCGCTAATAGTGAATTCTCCATCATTAATTAGTTTTATTAAAATATTATTCATTTCTAAGTTTCTTATAAATTTTTATAGCAAATAGTAAAAGTGCAATAAATAATAGCATTCCTATAATACCCCAAACAAAGCTGATACTATCTTTCACAGTTGCCAACATCACTATAGCTATCAATAATATGGTTGCTACTTCATTCCAAATTCTCAATTGTTGCGAACTATACTTAAAAATGCCTTTCATCTGTTGCTTAAAAAGGATATGTAGTGAATAGTGATAGAAGTATAAGAAAACAACAAATATTAATTTTATATCCAACCATTTTCCAGAATCACCACCCAATAGTTTATGCCAATTACCATTAATCATGATAGTTATGCCAAAGATCAGTGTTAATATCGCAGAAGGCCATGTAATACCATACCAAAGTCGTTTCATCATGATCCGAAACTGTTCTTGCAACGCGTTTTTAACTTCGCTTGGCTTATCGTTTGCTTCAGTATTATAAATAAATAATCTGGGGAAATAAAAGAGTCCGGCAAACCAGGTTACCACGAAAATGATATGAAGCGCTTTTATATAAGTATACATAATTGCTATTCTAAAATCATTTGTCGATTTGTTTCATTATATCCATTTACCCAATCACTAAGTGCCTCTACCCACATAGGATGCGTATTTAAACAAGGTATCATAGTAAACTCTTCACCACCTCCTTCCAAAAATGTTTCCATACCTCTTTCTGCAATTTCTTCCAAAGTTTCAAGACAATCGCTCACAAATGCAGGGCATATCACTAATAATTTCTTAATGCCTTCTTTGGGCATTTGTTCTAAACGTATATCGGTAAAGGGTTGTAACCAACCTTTTCCTAAACGCGATTGAAATGCTATACTATATTTTAGCGCAGGTAATCTTAAGGTAGCTGCAATATGCTTAGTTGTTTCAAAGCATTGATGGCGATAACAATAATTGTGTGCTTCAGAAGGCACTGTGCAACAATTTTTAACTTCTAAACAGTGTTTACCAGTAATGTCGCTTTTTTTAATATGACGTTCAGGAATACCATGATAACTGAATAAGATATGATCGTAATCTTTTTCAAGATATGCATTCATATTTTCAGCC
This sequence comes from Bacteroidota bacterium, assembly GCA_025363385.1. GTDB lineage: Bacteria > Bacteroidota > Bacteroidia > Chitinophagales > Chitinophagaceae > Sediminibacterium. The sequence goes on from JANYEA010000105.1 coordinate 106,027, forward strand.
ATAGCGTGGATATATCGAAACTCATTATAAAACGGTTTGATGAAAATAAGTTTGAAAGGATATTTCTTTTTTGCAAATGTAGCTTTAGCATGTTCCACAGCTGTTTCATAAGAAGACATAGCATAATGAGGATACAATGGTATAGCAATTACCTCCTCGATCTCAGGGTCTCTCTCTATTAATTTATCAAATGCCATCTCTGGGCTGGGATTACCATAACGCATGGCTATTTCAATAGGCAGAGATAATTTTTCTTGTAATGCAACTTGTAACTGCTTTGTTAAAACAACAAGAGGTGAACCAGCATCAGTCCAAATTTTTTTATAAGCTTCTGCAGATTTTGGTGATCTAAATGGAACAATAATTCCTTGTACAAGTAATTTTCTAAATAAATATGGATAGTCAATTACTCTACCATCCATTAAAAATTCATTTAAATATTTCTTAACATCTTTTACTTCTGTTGAATCAGGGGATCCGAGATTCATCAATAAAACTGCTTTTTTGGAAGACATTCTTTCTTAGTTAAATTCAAATATAGTTATGTAAATAGTGTCAGAACTATTTTTAAGTCATAGCATTGTCAGAAAATAAAAGGGGTTTGTTAAACTAGCTACCGCTATAAAAATATTTTAAGAAATATGATTAGTGTCTATAATGTAGATGATAAAAATCATCTCATGAAATGACAGTAATATGACATCCGGATTTATCTATAACGATTGCTACGACTAATTTTGAAGCTGAACATTTTTAAGATTAAGTGCATAACAGACGAATAGAAATATCAAATTTTTTTGTTGTTGGTGTTAACTATAAAAAAACAGATGCTACACGCAGAAGTCTATTTGCAGTTGGCGAAGAGCAATATGCTTCTATTTTAGATGATGCATTAAAACTGGGATTAAATGATTTATTTGTATTGTCAACATGCAATAGAACAGAGATTTACGGATTCTCCGAAGATGAAACAACTTTATCTAATTTGATTTCTAGAAATACGGAAGGCGGAGAAGCTCTTTTTAATGAAATCGCTTATATCAAAAAAGGAGAAAGCGCGTTGCAACATTTTTTTCAAGTAGGTGCCGGTTTAGATTCTCAAATTTTGGGTGATTATGAAATTGTTGGTCAGATTAAAAATGCTGTGAAATTTTCTAAAGATCATCATTGTATGGGTGGTTATATGGAAAGATTAGTAAATGCAGTTCTCCAGGCTTCAAAAGAAATCAAGACAACTACTTTATTAAGTGGAGGAACTGTTTCTGTTTCTTTTGCAGCAGTTCAATACATTCGCGAACAGATTCCGGTAATTCATAACATGAAAATTGCAATTCTTGGAATTGGAAAAATTGGTAAAAATACCTGCAAGAATTTAGTAGACTATCTTGATACAAGAAATATTGTATTGGTAAATAGAACTGCCAGCAAAGCTTCTGAACTTGCAAGTGAAATGCAAATACAATTTGCTCCTATCGAAGATATGGATTCCATTGTTGCTAGTGCAGATATTATCATAGTGGCAACCAATTCTCAAAAACCTGTAATAACCAAAGAACAATTAACTGGTAGTTCCCAAAAACTAATACTTGATTTATCAATTCCTTATAATGTAGAAGTTGCCTCCAGGGAATTACCCAATATACAATTGGTAAATGTTGATGAGCTATCAAAAATTAAGGATAGTAACCTACAGAAAAGGCAAGCTGAAGTACCAAAGGCATTAAAAATAATAGAAAAATATAGTAAGGAATTCATAGAATGGCATAAAATGCGCAGAAACGTTCCTGTACTTAAAGCAATTAAAACAAAGTTGGAACAATTGCATCATTGTGATATTTTTATAAGCTACTCTAAGAAATACAGTAATGCTCCGGTCTATCAGAACGACGAAAAGATTCAGAAATTGGTCAATGGCTTAGCAGTTAAAATGAAAGAGCATAATCAACAAGGCTGTTTTTATTTAGAGGCATTAAATGAATTTATCGCTACAGCATAATAAATAAGATGCAAAATATTATTAGAATTGGTACCAGGGAAAGTCAATTAGCTATTTGGCAGGCAAATGAAGTTAAAAGACTTTTGAAAATAGAAGGGTTTGATGCAGAATTGGTTTTCATCAAAAGTGAAGGTGATATTGATTTGAAAACACCCCTTTACGAAATGGGTGTTCAAGGTGTTTTTACCAGAAGTTTAGATGCAGCATTATTAAACAACAAAATAGATATTGCCGTTCATTCTATGAAAGATGTGCCAACGGTATTGCCTGTTGGACTAATTCAAGCGGCCGTATTAGCAAGAGCATCTCAAAAAGACATTTTTGTATATACATCAAATACAGATTTTTTAGAAGATTTACATTCTTATGCTGTAATTGCCACAAGTAGTATCCGTAGAAAATCCCAGTGGTTACATCGCTATCCAAAACATATTATTGAAAATATCCGTGGAAATGTAAATACCCGTTTACAAAAGTTACAAGAGCATCATTGGGAAGGAGCTATTTTTGCAGCAGCAGGATTAGAGCGGATAGGTGTTCGCCCGGAAAATTCTATTGATCTTAATTGGATGTTGCCTGCACCTGCTCAAGGAGCCATTATGATCGTTTCAAGAATTGATGATAACTTTGTTATTGATGCTACTGCCACAATTAACAATTCATCTACAGCAACTTGTACAAAAATTGAAAGAGATTTCTTAAGAAGATTACTTGGAGGCTGTTCTACCCCCATCAGCGCTTTTGCAGAAATAAAAAATGATCAATTGTTTTTTAAGGGAAATATACTTTCATTAGATGGTAAAGAAAAAGCAGAAGTTGAAATAATTGAGCCCTTAAAGTCTTCTATTCAGGATCTTGGAATTAAAGCAGCCGAGAAGTTATTAGAAAATGGTGGTGAAGCCATTGCCATAAAAATTAAGAAAACTGCAAAATAGAATTCAAATATTATCAACCCGTCCTATCGACCCTTCTCAAATAAAAATTGCGAAGGATCTTGGTATAGATATAGACTGCCTTTCATTCATTGAAACCACACCCATTAATAATAAGGACCTTAGTAAAAAGATTAAAGAATTATTATTAACCGAGTCAACAGTTGTATTTACCAGCATGAATGCAGTGGATGCTGTAGCTAGCCATATCACAAAAACAAAGCCCGATTGGAAAGTGTATTGCATAGGTATCACCACTAATAAATTGGTGAAACATTTTTTTGGTGAGGGAGTGATTATTGGAACAGCAACAAATGCTGCTGAATTAGCTGGATTAATCGTAGAAGATAGAAAGACAAATAAACTATCGTTTTTTTGTGGAGATCAACGCAGAGAGGAATTACCTGCTATCCTTAGGAATAATGGAATAAGAGTAAACGAGATCGAGGTGTACCAAACAAAAGAAGTGTCACAGGCCTTGAATAAAGAATATCATGGTATTCTCTTTTTCAGTCCTAGTGCAGCTTCCAGCTTTTTTAAATCAAACCAATTATCAGAATCGACTGTTATATTTTCAATTGGAACCACTACTGCTGCTGAGTTGGCCTTGAAAAGCAAAAACAAGATTGTAATATCTGATTTAGCGGGTAAAGAACAGCTAGTTAAAAAGATGATTGACTATTTTTTAGATCCAAATTAATATAATAACCCCAGGTCCTTATATGGCTTTATTAAAGAATGATTTACTGTTAAGAGCATTACGAAAAGAAAAAGTTGAGAGGCCTCCTGTTTGGATGATGCGCCAGGCTGGAAGATATTTGCCAGATTATATCAAACTTCGAGAAAAATATGATTTTTTCACGCGTGTACAAACTCCTGCACTAGCCACCGAAATAACTTTACAACCTGTTGATCAGGTTGGTGTAGATGCTGCCATTATATTTTCTGATATACTTGTTATACCCCAGGCAATGGGTTTAACTGTGTTATTAGAAGAAAATAAAGGACCGGTTTTACCAAAGACTATTATTACAAAAGCCGACATCGACGCATTGGTAACAGAAGGTGTAGATGATAGTCTTTCTTACGTCATGCAAGCAATCAGTCTTACAAAAAGTGAATTAAATGGTCGTGTTCCATTAATTGGATTTGCAGGAGCGCCATGGACTATTTTCTGTTATATGATTGAAGGAAAAGGTTCTAAAACCTGGGAAAAAGCAAAGCAATTTGCCTATACTCAACCCATCCTAACACAGGATTTATTACAAAAGATCACAACCATTACAATCGCATATCTGAAAGCACAAGCTAAAGCTGGTGCAGATACTTTACAAGTGTTTGATAGTTGGTCTGGTGCTTTAAGTCCAGCCGATTTTAAACTTTTTGCTCAGCCCTATTTACTCCAGATTGCAAATGCACTAAGAGAAGATGCTCCTGTAATATTATTTCCGAAAGGAAGTTGGTATGCCTTAAAAGACTTAAGTAATAGTAGTGCTGCTGGTCTTGGGATTGATTGGTGTGTGAGTCCTGAAATGGCTCGCGAATTAACTGGCAACAAAATAACTTTGCAAGGTAATTTTGACCCAGCAAAATTATTAGCACCAATTCCTGAAATTAAAAGATCAGTCATTGAAATGATCAATAGTTTCGGGGTACAAAATTATATTGCAAACCTTGGTCATGGTATTACTCCAAATATTCCAGTAGATCATGCAAGAGCATTTGTAGACGCTGTAAAAGAATACGGCATTAAATAGAAGCAGTATGTACTTACAAAGAAGAAACAGAACCCTCCGCCAAAGCCCAGCAATAAGAGCCATGGTGCGTGAAACGGTATTAACTCCAAACGATTTTATCGTTCCATTATTTATAGTGGAAGGGGTAAATATCGTTTCTGAAATCAGTTCCATGCCAGGATACTATCGTCGCTCTTTAGATCTAACTGTTAAAGATGTCCGAGAATTATGGGCAATGGGTCTAAAGTCAGTTTTACTTTTTATTAAATGTGAAGACAATTTAAAAGACAATAAAGGAACCGAAGCGCTTAACCCTAATGGTTTAATGCAACGCAGTATCCGCTCTATTAAAGAGGCTGTTCCTGAAATGTGTATCATGACGGATGTGGCACTTGATCCATTTTCAAGTTATGGTCATGATGGCATTGTTGAAAATAACGAGATCGTCAATGATGCTACTGTAGAAGTATTAGCAGCGATGAGTGTTAGTCATGCTACAGCAGGTGCCGACTTTGTAGCTCCAAGTGATATGATGGATGGCCGCATAAGTGCAATACGTCAAGCACTAGAAGAAAATAATTTTAGTAAAACGGGAATCATGAGTTATAGCGCCAAATACGCTTCCTGTTTTTATGGACCATTTAGAAATGCATTGGATAGTGCCCCAGGTTTTGGAGATAAGAAAACATATCAAATGGATTATGCCAATCGAATTGAGGCATTAAAGGAAACATTGATGGATATTGAAGAAGGCGCAGATATTGTAATGATTAAACCTGCTCTTTCTTATTTAGATATTATTAGAGAGATCAAAAATGCTGTGGAAGTTCCTGTAAGTGCCTATAATATTAGTGGTGAATACGCTATGATTAAAGCTGCTGCAAAAATGGGTTGGATTGAAGAGGATAAAGCAATATTAGAAACACTAAGTTCCATTAAAAGAGCTGGAGCAGATTTGATTGCCACTTATTTTGCAAAGGATGCCGTTCGATTACTTGGATAAATATTGAATGATTAAAAAGATGAATAGAAATAAAAGTGTTTCACTTTTTGAAAGAGCTCAAAAAACAATTCCAGGAGGCGTTAACTCACCAGTTAGGGCATTTAAAAGTGTTGGTGGAACCCCGGTCTTTATAAATAAAGCAAAAGGTGCTTATCTATATGATGTAGATGGCAACCAGTATATCGATTTTATTGCATCATGGGGACCTATGATTTTAGGACATGCTTATGCTCCTGTTGTAGAAGCTATTTTAGAATATGCTCCCTATTCTACTTCCTATGGTGCTCCTACAGAACTGGAAATTGAAATGGCTGAGTTGATCTGTAGTATGACGCCAGGAATCGATTTAATTAGAATGGTAAGCAGTGGCACTGAAGCTTGTATGAGCGCTATCAGATTAGCAAGAGGTTATACGGGCAAGAACAAGATCATCAAATTTGAAGGACATTATCATGGTCATGCTGATTCATTTCTGGTAAAAGCTGGAAGTGGCTTGGCAACTTTTAATATTCAAACTGTTCCTGGTGTAACTGCTGGCGTTGCAAATGATACTTTGGTTGCGGCTTATAACGATTTAGATGCTGTTAAGAAATTAATTGTTGAAAATAAAGCTGAGGTTGCCGCCATTATCGTTGAACCAGTTGCAGGTAATATGGGATGTGTCTTACCAACTGATGGATTTTTAGAAGGACTTAGAAAAATTTGCGATGAAGAATCGATCGTATTTATTTTCGACGAAGTAATGACTGGCTTTCGCTTATCAGCTGGAGGTGCACAAGAAAAATTAGGGATTCAGGCTGATCTGGTAACTTATGGTAAAGTAATTGGCGCTGGCATGCCTGTTGGTGCATTTGGAGGTAAAAGAAACATTATGGAGCATATTGCACCTCTTGGAAACGTATATCAGGCAGGTACTTTAAGTGGTAACCCAATCGCTATGATTGCTGGCTATACCTTATTGAAAGAATTGAAAAGTAACCCCTATATCTATGAGGATCTGAATCAAAAAACTGCCTATTTAAATGACGGACTTGAAAAGGTTTTAACTAAATGGGGACAGCCATTTGTAATAAATCGGTTCGGTTCGATGATCAGCATACACTTTAGCGATCACCCTGTAACCGACTTTACTTCAGCGGCTTCAGCAAATAACGAGCTGTTTAAAAAGTATTTTCACGCAATGCTAGACCAAGGTATTTATCTCCCCCCTTCAGCTTTTGAAAGCTGGTTTTTGAATAATGCATTAAGTTATTCAGATTTGGATAAGACCATCGAAGCTACTCAGATAGCATTGAGTTCTTTCCAATAAAAAAATCCTCTCGAATTGATCGAGAGGATTTTTTTATTCCATCACTTTTTTCCAAAGCTCAGGTATACGTTTGATCCATACCAGTTCTCTTCGTTTTAAGGAAGCATCTTCGGCAGGATAACCAAAATAGGTTTTCCCTCCTGCTAAGGAAGAAGGAACGCCACTTTGTGCAAGTACCACTGCATTGGCACCAATGGTTAACGTTTTACTTACCCCAACCTGCCCCCATAATGTAACTCCATCTTCAATAATGGTTCCACCTGCTATACCCACTTGTGCAGCGAATAAACAGTTTTTACCAACGGTTGTGTCATGGCCAATATGTACCATATTATCCATTTTTGTTCCAAAACCAATTCTGGTTTCTGCTGTTACTCCACGATCTATGGTACATCCTGCGCCAATTTCTACATTATCTTCAATTACCACATTACCACAACTCTGCATGCGCTTAAACCAACTATCTCTATTCTTTTTTGTGTTATAATAAAATGCATCACTGCCAATAACTGTACCTGCTTGAATAACCACATTATCGCCAATAATTGTTCCTTCTAACAAACTTACATTCGGATAGATCACAGAATTTTTTCCAATAACTACATTGTTCCCTACAAATACATTGGGCATAATTACAGACCCTTCACCTATTATTAAATTATCACTTATCGATTTTTCTGCAGCAACAAATGGTTTAAAATGTTGTACGATTTTTAAATACGATTCAAAAGGATCAGCTACAATAAAAATGGTTTTACCTTCTGGAATGATTGCCTCTTTTGTATTAATTATGATGAAACTAGCTTCGCTGTTTAAACATGTATCATAGTACTTTGGATGATCTACAAAAACAAGATCACCCTTCATTACTTTGTGTATTTCATTGATGCCGCTTATCTGTGTGCTGCGATTACCTGAAATTTCGGCGCCAATTAAATCAGCTAACCATTCAACAGAAACAGGAGCAGGAAACTTCATATCAGTGTTTTTTGTGAAAATCAAAGGTAATGTCTACTGCAAAGCAGAAATTTTTTTTCGTAGAAAAGGAGGCTTTCGGCCAAATAATGTTAGGTTTCATTGATGAATCTTTTGAAGACCACAAAACTTCATTCAATTTTTAGTATATCTCTAAAACCCTTTATTCATATATGTTTCAGTCATTTTATTTTTTTAAACGTTAATTTATATTTTGTAAAAACGCACAAAAAGAATCGAAAAAACAATGCTCAACAAGCCATGTAATTCACAACCTGCTTGAAAATGTTAATAAAATTGTTCAAAAATATTTTTGCATTAGATAAAAGGTTTTTTAATATTGTGTAAGGAAAGTTGATTTCCTGGTACTTACTAACCCATCCATATACAAAGTCTCGCTTCTGCGAGACTTTTGTTTTTTATGAATTACTACTTCCAACTATACAAACCTTATCAGGTACTTTCTCAATTTTCAGCAGAAGAAGGCAAACAAACTTTAGCTGATTTTTTTGATGTACCCAAAGATGTTTACCCTGTTGGAAGATTGGATTTTGATAGTGAGGGATTGCTTTTACTCACGAATGATAAACAATTAAATCATCGATTACTCCATCCTTCCTTTTTACATCAACGTAGTTATTGGGTACAGGTGGATGGTGCTATTAATGAAAATGCAATTGCAGAATTATCTTCTGGAGTTAACATTAACATCGATGGAAAAATTTATCGCACCCAAAAAGCAATGGCAAAAATATTTGAAACAGATCCCATCGTTCCAGTTCGTAATCCGCCAATTAGATTTAGAAAAGAAATTCCTGCACCCTGGATCGAATTGATTTTAACAGAGGGAAAAAATAGACAGGTGAGAAAGATGACCGCAAAAGTTGGGTTCCCCACTTTGCGCTTAATAAGAAATAGTATCGAAGACATTCGATTAAATAATCTGCAACCAGGAGAAATGATTGCATTAACCGAAACAGAGATCTATCAAAAATTATTTCATAGAAAATAATATTCAATCGCTAATATTTGGGTACCCCTTGTCAACCTGACCAACAAGCGTTAATTTTACTCGCTCTAAGCAATTACTATTATGAGTTTATCCCACTTGTCTGAACAAGAAATCATCCGCCGAGAAAAAATGGCGAAAATGCAAGAAGCCGGAATTGATCCCTTTCCTGCGCCACTTTACCCCGTTTCACACTTCTCTACTGATATCAAAGAAAACTATACCGAAGAGACCAAAGAGCAGTTCGCTCAGGTTTGTGTGGCTGGTCGTATAATGAGTATCAACGATAAGGGAAAGGTCCTTTTCATTAAAATTCAGGATAGCAAAGGCATTATACAGCTTTATGTGAAAAGAGATGATGTATGCCCTGAAGAAGATAAGACATTATGGGATCTGGTAATTAAAACTGGCCTCGATCTTGGAGATATCATTGGCGTTACCGGATTTGGCTTTATCACCAAAACTGGTGAAACCTCTATTCATGCCCAGACACTAACCCTTCTTACCAAATCATTGAAACCCCTTCCAGTGGTTAAACGCGATGAAGAAGGTAATGTGTTCGATGCTGTTACAGACCCAGAATTCCGTTACCGCCAGCGCTATGCCGACCTGATCATCAATCCTGAGGTAAAAGACACTTTTGTTAAAAGAACCAAACTGGTAAATACCATACGTGAATTTCTGAACGCTCAAGGTGCTCTTGAAGTAGATACACCTGTATTACAAAGCATTCCTGGTGGTGCTGCTGCCCGTCCGTTTATTTCGCACCATAATGCACTCGACATTCCTTTATACCTCCGTATTGCTAATGAATTATACCTGAAGCGCCTCATTGTAGGTGGCTTTGATTGGGTATATGAGTTTAGTAGAAACTTCCGTAATGAAGGAATGGACAGAACCCATAATCCTGAATTCACAGTACTGGAATGGTACGCTGCTTATAAAGACTATTTCTGGATGATGGAAACCACTGAGCAATTATTTGAAAAAATTGCTTTGAGTTTGCATGGCACTACAGATGTGGTTTTGGGTGATAAGGTCATCAACTTCAAAGCCCCTTATAGACGCATTAGCATTTTAGACGCCATTAAAGAAAATACGGGCTTTGATGTAAGTGGCATGGATGAAGCAGGTCTGAGAGATGTTTGTAAACAATTGAATATCTCAGTTCCCAATAATATCGGAAAGGGTAAATTAATAGATGAATTATTCGGTGAAACCAGTGAGCACACTTATATACAACCCACTTTCATCATCGACTATCCGGTGGAGATGAGTCCGCTTACTAAAAAACACAGAAGCAAACCCGGCTTAGTAGAACGTTTTGAACTGATGGTAAATGGTAAAGAAATTGCCAATGCCTATTCTGAATTAAATGACCCAATCGATCAAAGAGAGCGTTTTGAGGAACAATTGAAATTAGGTGAAAGAGGTGATGACGAAGCCATGGTAATGGATGAAGATTTCTTGCGTTCTTTAGAATACGGAATGCCACCAACGGCAGGTATCGGTATTGGTATCGATCGTTTGACGATGTTG
>JANYEA010000148.1 GCA_025363385.1 Bacteroidota bacterium
AAATGAGACGGGTGGCCGATGGAAATATCATTATTCCGCAGGTTGGAATGATTCAAAGCCTAAATATATCTGTTGCTTGTGCCATCAGTATTTACGAAGCTTATCGTCAAAAGAAAAATGCAGGTCATTATGATCAACCTAGTTTAAGTGAGGAACGTATGGAAGAAATTAAAACTGTATGGACTAAGCCCAAAGTAAAATTCCGATTTAAAGATCTGAAAGCACTTAAGAGATCGACTCAATAATGTTTGCTTCTTCTTCCTTTCGTCTGGTTGCTACCTGTTTCTGCAAGTATGTGATACTTACATTTAGTTCAAATCCAATTAAAAGAATTAAAGCATTAAAGTCGATAATGATCATGATTACTAATACGGTGCCAATGGAACCATATACTTTATTATAACTACCAAAATGTGCCACCCAATAGGAGAAAATAATGGTAGATGCTAGGGTTAAAAAAGTGGCCAATAATGAACCTGGAGATACGAAATTCCATTTTTCCTCAACCGAAGGGGCATATCTATAAATGAGGGATATGCCAAAGAAAATCAAAGCAATAATTACCAGCCAACGGGTGCTTTCCCACCACCATAACCAATCTGCTTTTTTCATATTAAAATAATGGCGCAATATTTTTTCTAATGCATCATGTCCAATTAAAAACAAAACACTGCTAATCACTAACATAATTAGAAGTAATGTGAGTTTTATGGCTTTCCACCTTTTATGAATAAAATGGGTTTTCGCATGAAGTATCGATTTGTCGAAAGTTCTGATAATACCCATCATGGCATTCGAAGCATAAAATATCACCATCAAGATACCAAAGGACAATAATCCGCCTTTCGACTTTTTGAAAAAGTCATTTAAGAATGTTTCAACTAAATCATAAGTCTTTTTATTCGGAGTAAGGTCCTTTGTAAGTGCTAATAATTCAGTTCTGAATTGTTCTGAAACAGGGAGATAAGGTACTACTGAAAATAAAAAAATGCAAGCAGCAGGGATTGCCATGATAGCATTAAAAGAAATAGCCGCCGCCCTTTCATTTAAACCGATTTTATTTATTTGAATAAAGAAAAATCGAATTACATCAAATAAGGGTAGTCCCTGAAATCCGGGAATTACAATTTCTTTGCTCTTTCTAATGAGAAATGCAATAGGTTTTGATGTTACTAAAAGGCGTTCGATTTTTGTCAATTCTTTCCTGCTTGTTTTTCAGCCATATAGATGTCCAATGCTTTCTGATACTCCTTTGCAAAGGAATTATGTTCTGCAAAATTACTACTGAAATGATGATATCCACTAAAATCACTTTTTGCTACAAAAAATAAATAATCTGTTTTTGGAGCATTTAATACAATGTCAATGGTTTTTGGTGAAGGCGTACAAATTGGTCCAGGAGGTAGTCCTTTGTGTTTGTATGTATTATATAAAGAAGGATTGGTTAAATACTTTTCATATATACGAGTAAGTGTAAAATCTCTCATGGCATATTTAATAGTAGGGCAGGCCTGAAGCGGCATCTTTTTTTGTAATCTATTTATATATACACTTGCAATTTTATATTTATCAGAGTCGTAATTGGTTTCCTCATCTACAATGGATGCTAATGTATAAACTTCTTGTTTACTTAATTTACTTGACGCTAATTTATTTTCACGACCATTTTTATTCCAGAATACATCGCTTGCTTCATGCAATTTTTGAAAGATCTTATCAAGTGAAGCATCCCAGTAAAAATTATAGGTATCTGGAATGATCAAGGTAAATACGGTATTGGTATCTACATTCCACTTTGCCAATGAGTCGTTTGATTGTAAATAATTCATTACTTCAATGCTATCGGGCGAAAAACTTTTACTGATCAATTTTGCTAAATCTTCTTTTAGTCTTAATCTATTGATGACAAGTTTCATTTCAGCTGTTCGTCCTTTGTTTATTTGACGGGCTATTGTCCAGATGTTCTGCCCTTTCTTAACCTCATATTTTCCAGGTTTAATATGTTCCCAATCTCCTGTAATACTTGTAAATAAATCTAGTATAAAAGGATATTTGACAATATGATTTTCTTCCAAATTTTTGAGTATCGATTTTTTATTAGTAGCTGATTTAGGGATCAGTACATATTTTATTTTTTCAGAGAAGTGGGTTCCTTCCCCAAAAACCAGCCACCCAGATACAATGGAAAGTATAAGTAGTAGAAGAATAGTGAATTTTAAAATGGATTTCATAAGTTCAATTTAAATAAAAAACCCTGTCTACTTGGGCAGACAGGGTTAATTTTATTTGCTAAAATATTATTTCTTTCCAGAATCTTTTGAAAGCGGAACTGCATTTGTTGGTGCAGTAGCAGGTGCTGCAGGTGCAGAACTACTAGTATTTACTTTTTGCAAAAGGGAGCTGTCTACATTCGAAGATGTACCACCCTTTAAAAATAAGCTAGAAAATAAAGCGAGTAAAGCAATAATCCCAGCAAATAACCATGTGCCTTTCTCTAAAACGTCTGTGGTTTGCTTTACACCCATTAATTGGTTGCTCAATCCACCCACATTAGCAGATAATCCACCACCTTTAGGGTTTTGAACCAAAACAATAAAACCTAGAGCCGCACAGGCAATCACAATCAAGATCAAAAACAAAATTATCATTGTATACCTTTTAAATGTTGAATTTTGGAGGCAAAATAAGCGGATTTTTCAGGATTTAAGAAACTTAATTTAATATAAAGCTGAATTGCCTTGTCTAATTGCCCTTGTTTTTGTAAAACATCTGCCATAGTTTCCGTTACTATTTCCTTCTGTTCATTAGAAGTATTGGCTATGATTTCAACCGCTTCCTCTAAATCCTGGTTTGTACCAAGGTCGATAGGATTGGGGTTATCGTGTTTCATAAATTTCAGCCAGTCTGTAAACCTGCGTAAATGTGTGGTTAATTTATCTTGTGGAATCTTACTAAGGTCGATTTTTATGCCCTGTGAGGCAAAATAATCGATAGTGTGCATTGGTTCCCTTGTAATTTCTAGTTCTTCTGCTTCTTTAACCGGCTTTTTAAAATCAGCTAATTGAGAAGAAAGTAGATTGGAAATTTTGGAATTACTTAAATCAGTGGCAGCTTCCTCATTATAGCGCTCTAATTGAGAAACAATTGAGCCTTGTTCTTCAAAATTTGGGTGATGGTCAATTTCATCTTCAAAGGTTGTTTTAAAAGCAGATTCAGGCAGTTCCTGTTTGTCGATCCCCCGCATCATTTCTTTTACCAATTCAATGGTAGGGATGGAAATATTGTTCGAAAAGTCGTTTTCTTCGGGAAGAATTTGATTTTCAATTGACATTTCCTCCTGTAGATTGGGTAGTATTTCTTCAGAAACAAGCTTCATTGTACTAGAATTGGGCAATTGATAATCCATTAAAGAAGGTGAATTGTCTTCAAGGATGGTTTTGCTTGCCTTTTCTTGCAGTAAATAATGCAACCAATAAGGATTGGTAAAATAAAGGCTAGTCTTTTGGGCCTGTTTTAAAAATTCAGAAGAATTTTCGGCTTTTAATTTAGCAGAAAGTAACATTTGCACAGGTGCAAAATAGGGATAGCTAGCGGCTAACTTGTTCAAGGTAGCCTGATCAACCTTAGCAAGGTCTTTAATGCCTGTTAAATGATATAAAGCTTTCTCCTGAATTGAATTCATATTAATAAAAGTACAACTTCATTACCAGTTTGAAAATATATGGTTAAAAATTTCATCGGTTAAATTTCTTACTAACTCATCTAATAATTGCCCCTCGGCTTGTTGCAAAGATAAGTTGGCAGAGAAGTCTGCATTTCTTGTTACATCAAATTCTTCGGATTTATTTTCAAGGGTTTTTTTCAATACCACATGAACACTCACTGTAAGCCTGTTCGTTGTTGCTTGTTGAGCACTAATGCCTACTGTTTGAGATGGGTTATATCCGGTAATAGTTGCAATTACCTGATAGTGTGCATCGTCGTTATTAGTTCTGGTAAGCTTGGTGGAATTGACAAATTTTTGAGATAGTTTATCGTACAATTTTGGACTAAGCTGTGGGTTAACATAACTTGCTTTATTCTCAATAGTAAATAGCTTGATCGTTTTTACTTTTGTATAATCAATAGATACATCATTTAATGTATAAATGCCACAACCAGATAAGGCTATGGCAATATAGAGCAAAAATACTACGAAAGATATTTTTGAATGATTGATTTGAGTCATTGAGCGAATAAGTTTATTCATCAGAATTAAATTGAAATTACGAGAATCATTCGTCAATATCATATTCCTTGAGTTTACGATATAAGGTTCTTTCGCTAATGCCAAGATCTAGTGAAGCATCCCTTCGTTTTCCCTTGTGTTTTTTTAGTGCTTTTACAATCAATTCTTTTTCTTTATCCATAATGTTTAAAGATTCTTCAATCTCCTCATGGTGATGAATATTTTCATCTGAAATAATCATGGGTTGGCTATTTGAAGAAGAAGGTTGAGCTAAATAAGTGGGCTGGATTGCAGTTGAAGTATTACTATTATTGCTATTCATTGAATTGGATAATTCACCATTACTATGAAAATCATTTAATATAGAATCTCTTGTGAAATTTGCGGCAGATCCCGCAAGTGAAGGGTTCTGTAAAATTTCTAAGAACATTTTTTTTAATTCTGTCACATCTTTTTTCATATCAAAAAAAAGTTTATATAAAATCTCCCGCTCATTTGAAAAATCATTTGAACCAGAAGCATGATTGGCTAAAACTGGGAGCGAATTTCTAATTTTTTCCGGTAAGAAATTCTTTAAAGCAATTGCACTTATTTGTGGGTTGGTGCTTAGAACTGATATCTGTTCTGCAATATTTTTTAGCTCACGCACATTGCCTTGCCAACCGTAGTTAATCAGTATCTGTTTAGCTTCTTCATCCAATTGTACTGGCGCAGTTTTGTATCGTTCAGAAAAATCAACCACAAACTTTCTGAAAAGTAATAAGATATCTTCTTTTCTATCTCTCAAAGAAGGAACTCTAATAGGAACAGTACTTAAGCGATAATAGAGATCTTCTCTAAACCTTCCTTTTTGGGTAAATTCTAAGAGTTCCCGATTAGTAGCTGCAATAACTCGTACATCTGTTTTTTGCACTTTTGAAGATCCTACTCTAATAAATTCACCTGTTTCCAAAACACGTAATAATCTGGCTTGAGTGCCCAGTGGCATTTCTCCAATTTCGTCTAAAAAAATGGTGCCTCCACTTACTGTTTCAAAATATCCTTTTCTACTATCAACAGCACCTGTAAATGCCCCTTTTTCGTGACCAAATAATTCGGAGTCAATTGTACCTTCCGGAATGGCACCACAGTTTACTGCAATAAATGGGTTATGCTTTCTGCTTGAAAGGGCATGAATGATTTGAGAGAAGACTTCTTTTCCCACGCCACTTTCACCCACAATTAATACGGTAAGGTCTGTTGCGGCAACTTGAACGGCTGTATTCAAAGCATGATTTAATGCAGGAGCATTACCAATGATGCCGAATCTATTTTTGATTGACTGTAAGTCCATTTTTTTCTTTTTTCCGATCCTTTACATCGGGGTTGCGTCATTTTAAAAATGAACGAATTCCCCAAGTAGCGTACCCTTTGTGCAACTATTAATTTTTACATACACATAGTTTCCCATTTGTATGCCATGATTTTTCTTTTCAAATACGGCGACTTTGTTTTGGTCGTTTCTCCCTTTCCAAAAATTTGGATCTTTTTTACTTTCACCATCTACAAGAATTCGGAAGGTTTTTCCAAGATCATTTTGATTGCTTTTTAAAGACAAATGATATTGAACATCTACAATTTCTGTCAACCTTCTTTTTTTCTCATCTTCCGGAATATCATCTTTAAACCTTTTGCTAGCAAGCGTTCCAGGTCTTTCGCTATAAAAGTACATATAAGCATAATCGTACTTACAATAATTCATAATGTCAATGGTATCTTGATGGTCTTCTTCTGTTTCTGTACAAAATCCTGTGATAATATCAGTACTGATTCCACAATCTGGTATAATCTCTCTGATACGATCTACTTTAGCTTTATACCATTCTCTGGAGTAATTTCTATTCATTAATTGTAAAACCCTGTTATTCCCACTTTGAATGGGCAAATGAATATAATTACAGATATTGTCATATTTGGCAATGGTGTACAGAACTTCGTCTGTGATATCTTTTGGATGTGAAGTACTGAATCTTACTCTTAATGATGGGTTTATTAGAGCAATTTTCTCTAATAATTCAGCAAAAGTAACAGCATGCCCATTGGCTTCATCCAGCCAATAATAACTATCCACGTTTTGTCCTAATAGGGTGATCTCTTTAAATCCTTTTTCGAATAAATCCTTAGATTCTGCAACAATAGAATGTGCATCTCTACTTCTTTCTCTACCCCTAGTAAAGGGAACCACACAGAAACTGCACATATTATTGCAACCCCTCATAATAGAAACAAAGGCAGAAACTGAATTACTGTCGAGCCTTATTGGAGAGATGTCTGCATAAGTTTCATCCCTACTTAATAAAACATTCACCCCTTTTTGCCCTGTTTCGGCTTCTCCAATTAGAATCGGTAAGCTTCGATATGCATCTGGGCCAACAACCAGGTCAACCAATTTTTCTTCTTCTAATAGTTTTGATTTCAATCTTTCTGCCATACATCCGAGAACTCCCACCAATAATCCTCCTCTTTTGTTCTTGAATTTTCGAAATTCAGTAAGTCTTTTACGGATAGTTTGCTCTGCTTTTTCTCTAATGGAACAGGTATTCAATAGAATTAGATCTGCTTCTTCTATATTATTGGTTGCTCCAAAGCCCTGTTCTTGTAATATTGAGGCAACCACTTCGCTATCTGCAAAATTCATTGCGCAACCATAACTCTCAATATAAAAGTGCTTTTTATATTGATTAGGATCATTGTAAAAGGGCTTATATGCTTCACCTTGCCTCAATTCATCATGTTCTTTTGCCCCCAAATCCATCAATTCCATATTTTCAATTCATTTAGTCTACAAAAGTACAAAAAAACATGATTTTAATGTCAGATTGTCAGCGTCTCTTTCGTTAAACTTATGAATATCTTCTATTTTTGCAGCTTGAAAATTTTATAAATGAAAAAACTGGTTATTGTTCTTATGCTTATTTTGAGTGAGCAGGCATTTTCACAGGATGTTGTAGTTAACAAATTGAGAAGTGAAACTTCTAGAACAGTTAAGAAAGAAACGGATACCACCACCTGGAAATGGAAAAGAGGAGGGATGTTTTTATTTTCACTTTCTCAGGGTTCTTTAAGCAATTGGGCAGCAGGTGGCGATAATTTTTCACTGGCAGCAAATAGTTATTTGAATTATTATTTTTTATATAGAAATGGCAGACATGTGTGGGATAATAATATTGATTTAAATCTCGGATATGTAAATACCACAAGTTCCGGAGGCCGTAAAAATGACGATCGTATGGACTACTTAAGTAAGTATGGTTATAAAATGGATACTTTGGGTAAGTGGTATTTATCTGGATTGTTTAATTTTAGATCTCAGTTTTTTGATGGGTTTAACTATGGTAGTACACCCGCTGAATTGTCTTCTTCCTTTTTATCGCCAGCATATTTTATTCTTTCTGTGGGTTTTGATTATAAGCCAAGCGATAAATTTTCATTATTCCTTTCTCCATTAACATCCAGGTGGACAGTTGTAACTAATAAAACTTTATCAGATAAGGGTTTATATGGCCTTACTCCTGGTGCACACTCTTTAAACGAAATTGGTGCTTTTGCAACAGTAAATTATACTACCACTTTAGCAAAAAATATTGTTTACAAAGGAAGGCTGGATTTATTCTCAAATTATATTACAGATCCTCAGAATATTGATATGTTCATGACCAATCAAATTGCTTTTAAAATCAATAAATATTTCTCGGCAACTTATAGTCTTGATTTGATCTATGATGACAATGTACGTTTATTTGGCCCTGATCATACATCACCTGCCTTACAAACAAAGAGTCTGATTGGTATAGGATATTTAAAACCCTTGAATGTTAAAAAGCGATAGATTAACACTAGCTAATAAAAAAAGCATCCTTCAGATGCTTTTTTTATTATGCGATGATCTTAAGTTTCTGTTTTGTTTTATTTGCCTGGAAAATGAGTTCCTGATAATCGTTACTCAGAATGGTCACATGCCCCATTTTTCTTCCGGGTTTTGTTTCCTTTTTCCCATAAAGATGAACGAAAGCATTTTCTATTTTTAAAACATCTTCTAACCCCTCATAAATGGCAGGGCCACTATACCCTGGAGCGCCAAGCAAGTTTACTATGGCAGCAGGTAAAATGGGTTTTGTATTGCCTAATGGATAATTTAAAATAATACGCCAAAGCATATCATATTGACTACAATAATTTCCTTCAATGGTATGGTGTCCGCTATTATGCACCCTTGGAGCTGTTTCATTTACCCAAACATTTTGCTCCTGATCTACAAAAAGTTCAATGGCAAAAAGCCCTGCACTATTCAATGATTTAGCAACCTTTAAAGCTATTGCTTCAGCCTTCCATAATACTTTTTCATTCAACCTGGCTGGGGATACCTGATAGTCTAGTAAATTAAGGATCGGATCGAATAGCATTTCAGCAGGAGGGTATATGGCAGTTTCACCACCCTGACCAATACAAACAATTACTGCAATTTCTTTATGTACATTAACCATTTTTTCTAAAACAGAAGGTGCGTCAAAACCCTTCGAAATTTCGCTGGCTTCTTTGATTATTTGAACTCCTTTTCCATCATATCCTCCTTCGCCAATTTTATGAACTGCTGGTAGAAAATCAACCTGTTTTTTTAGATCTTCCAAAGAATCGGTAATCAAAAAATGCGAAGAAGGTATTTCATTTTTTTTATAAAATTCTTTTTGAACAATTTTGTTTTTTATGATTCGGATTGCTTCAGGACTTGGGAATATTTTTACACCCTCAGATGCTAGCTTATCTAAGGCATCTATATTAACCGCTTCAATTTCAATAGTTATGGCATCTAAATCTTTACCAAATTGATATACTGTTTCAAAATCGGTGATGTCTCCTTTCGTAAAATGCTGGCATAAATGTGCTGAAGGGCATATTATATCATTTTCCAATACAAAGGTTTCCACAGTATAGTTTGCTGCAGCTTGTAATAGCATTCTCCCTAATTGACCACCACCTAGTATGCCTACTTTCATTTTTGTTTTTTTATTTACTTTTGTCCTCAAAAGAAGTATAATAGGGGCGAAGATACTTATCCGTTTAAATCTTCATAGTATGAAAAGCGATTTCTTTGATTTTTGCTACAGATTTTCAGCGATTACTTAAATTTGAAACCATGAAGTACCCTTTTTGGTTGGTTTGTTTCCTTTTTCTGATATATGAAACCAGTGCACAATCTGCTTTTATGGAAAGTCAAAAGGCTTTTCCTAATGTAAAGAATGCATTAATACATAAAAATGATAGTTTAAAACGAGCATTTCAAAAAGCAGAATTAAAATGGCCACCCAAAGAAATATATATTCGAAGTTTTAAGTATGATAGTCAATTGGAAGTATGGGGAAGGAATGATCGGCATGAGTCTTTTAAACTGGTAAAGACCTATAAAATATGTGCGTTATCTGGAACTATGGGGCCTAAACGAATGGATGGCGACTTTCAGGTGCCAGAAGGGTTCTATTATATCAATGAGTTTAGGCCTAATAGCAGTTACCATATGGCACTTGGGATTAATTATCCGAATGTTTCAGATAAATTTTTAAGCGATTCCATCAAACCAGGGAGTGATATTCTTATTCATGGTAGTTGCGTAACACAGGGATGTATCCCAATACAAGACAACCAGATTGAAGAACTTTACCTTTTAGCAGCTTATGCTCATACTGCCGGACAGGAATTTATACCTGTACATATTTTCCCTATCAGGTTTAATATTGATAAAGACTTACAATTCCTTAAAAGAAGTAGCAAGGACGAAGTTGAGTATAAATTGTTTATAAATAAGATGCAATTGGTTTTTCAATATTTCGAACAAAATAAAAAGCTGCCAATTATCACAACCGATTCTAATGGATATTATAATATATTTTAATATTTAAATATATTATATTTTTATATTTACCACTTCAAAATTTGAATAGCCATTTTTATAGTAATTTCAGCGCTGTTATATCTCCGAATCCTAGTTTATAAATGAAAAGCTTGAAATTTTCTAATTCCAATATATTTATTATGGTACTATCCTTGATGGTATTGACAAGTATGTTGGTTTTGAATGGATACAATACTTGGAAGTTGCACTCATTTGGTAAGCACATTAACGCTAAATTTTATCAACAACATAAAAAGGTCGTTTTAAGGGATATTAGTTGGGATGAAAGACAGTTTAAAAATGTTAAACAGATTAATATTATTCGATTTTACTATAATGAAGCACGAAGAAATTATGTTTTATATGCTTGGGTTTCAATAGGAATAGTACTTGGATCTTTTATAATTTTCTCTTTTTCTTTATATCGCTTAATTAAAAGTGAAGAGCAACAAAATGTGAATAAAAGTTCATCTAATCAATTGATGAATACGAAAAGTCAATTTTTTAGCAATATGAGTCATGAGATTAGATCTCCACTAACTTGTATTATGGGTTTTACAGACATCATGGAGCGTATTGAAACAGATCCGGAAAAGAAGAAATATTTGCAGGCAATAAAAACTTCATCAGATCATTTATTAAATACAGTGAATGATATTTTAGATTTTTCAAAATTGGATGCCGGTAAATTGCAGTTAGAATCTCAGCCTTTTAATATTAGTGATGCAATCCATGAAATTTCATTTGCCTTCAGTGCTATAGCTGCTGAAAAAGGAATTATTATTAAAGAAGAAATTAGTTTATCTAAAGAGCTTATTGTAATCGGCGATAAATTTCGTTTAAAACAAATACTATATAACTTAACGAGTAATGCTATCAAATTCACCCATCATGGATATGTTGTAATAACTGCTGAAGCTGTATCAATTTCTGAAAAAGAAGCAGCCATTAAAATTCAAGTTGCCGATTCTGGAATCGGTATTCCTGCAAATCATTTAAATAGCATTTTTGAAGAATTTTCGCAGGTTAGTTCAACTAATAAAACAAAAGATCAAAGAAGGTCTATCACAGGAACCGGTCTTGGTTTACCCATATGCAAAATGTTGGTTGAATTACAGGGTGGTCGAATTCATGTAGCAAGTAAAGTTCAAGAAGGCTCAGTATTTTCTATATTGCTTACTTATCCTATCCAAAATTTGGTATTTCAGGATGTAGTTAGTTCTAATGTGTTTGTATCAAAAAAAATAAAACAACTTTACGTTGGAAAAAAAGCATTGATTATTGAAGACAACGAAATGAATGCTATGTTGTTAAGTTTTTTATTAAAAAAACAACAATTGAAATTTGATGTAGCTAAGAATGGCAAACTTGGATGGAAACTTTTTAATGAAAATAACTACGACATTATTCTTACGGATATTAATGTACCCGAAATGACCGGCGATCAACTGGCCGCAGCCATTAGAAAAACCGATAACGGAAAGTCGAACATGCCAGTGATAGCTCTAACAGCATCTATTATTCAGGATGAATTAGATGATTATCGCAGGTCTGGAATATCTGATATCTTATTAAAGCCCTTTAAAGAGGCAGATTTAAATTACATATTACAGAAACATATTTACCCGGAAATTTAAAATACTATCTATATAACACTTGTACTGTTTCAGTTGATTGTTGTTGTATAACCTTGTCTTTACTTTCACTTAAAGTGCTTAGAACATCCTCATTATAATGTCGAATAGTAAGTAATGATAACCCTTTTTCAATTTGTACATCAAACAGCACTCCGGCTGCTAATGCTAATTGTTCTATTTTTTCTGGCTTATCGTCTAAGCATACAAACACACTAATAGCAGCAGTTTGAATTAAATTGGGTTTTATATGAAGTTTATTTAATAGCTGATATAATTCAATAATGGGTTCTTCTCCTACAAAAGAAAAATCTTGAGTTTTTAATTCTATCAGCACCTGATTTTCTTTAATTACTATGATTGGAGGTAAGTTTTTATTCTTTTTTTGATGAATAATGGTTCCGGGTAAATCTTTATTTAAAAAACATTTTACATAAAGCGGAATATGTTTGTTTTGTAATGGTTTGATGGTTTTAGGGTGTATTACCTGAGCACCATAATAGGCCATTTCAATTACTTCGGTATAGCTTAAATCACTGATCAAAACGGCATCGGGGTACGTTTTTGGGTCTGCGTTCATAACGCCATCCACATCTTTCCAAATACTAAGACTTTCAGCGTCTAAAACATTAGCAAAAATTGCTGCAGAATAATCACTTCCTTCTCTGCCCAAAGTGGTGCTCTCATTATCTTCAGTTGCTCCAATATATCCCTGTGTGATTATAATTTTATTTTCTTCAGTAATCAGATTCCGCACATTTGTTCTTATTTTCTCGGTAGTAAACAACCAATCAATATCTGCATCCCTGAAGTTATTATTTGTGTGTATAGAATCCCTCACATCTATCCATTGATTAGTAATACCTACTTCATTCAAATAATGGCTAACAATACAACTACTGAGTAATTCCCCCAAACAAACAATTTGATCATAGTAATAATCAAAATTTCTAACAGGTTTATCGTGCAATAACCATTCAATTTCTGTGAAGAAGTCGGTTAATTGTGCCAAACACGCATTGTATCGGAATACCAGCAGATATTTAGTGGTAGAAAGATGTTGTTGCTTTATAACTTGAAATAGTTGTAAAGCCTCTTCTTTTTCTTCCGCATAAAAGGCTCCTGCCACTTTTTCAAGTGCATTGGTTGTTTTTCCCATAGCGGAAAGAATAATTACCAAAGGGCCAGATTGATTAGCGGCAACAATTTCTGCAAGGTTTTTTACCCTTTCTATGCTATTTACACTGGCACCCCCAAATTTGAATACTTTCATTTGTTTTTATTTTATGAAAACCGCATGCAAATATAAGCCAGAACTTTAGCCGATTTATCCAAAAATTACGATCCTTTTAAATCTCATCACTATCTTTATATAATACGAATAGGGCTAGGTTATGTTAAAACAAATGATTTTTTTAGTTTTTCTTATTTCCTTCTTTTTCAATTTTGTGCATGCACAGGCTGTGCCAGTAACACCCGAATCGCAACAGTTTTATTATAGTCCTAGAGGAATGAGTTTTGTTCCAAGTTTAACGAAACCTGGTTTGATTTACCAGGGACAACTCTATTCCGGGAAAGCAAGTTTAGATTATTTAATAGCAAAAGTAAATGTACCAGAATGTTATTTAGAGTATATTGATTACAAAAGAAATAGAACTTGGGCTACCGTTCTTACTTTTGTAGGAACAGCAACTTCAATTGTTGGGTTGATTGGAACAAATGAAAATAGAAATATTAATTGGTATCTTTTAAGCGGGGGGATTTTAATTAGCGGTACTTCTGCTATTTTAAATGCTGCTGCGGCACAACACTTAAGAGAGGTTGCCATAAATTTAGATCAACTGAAAAACCGAACTGGTATGATTTATTTTCCAAAACAATTGGGGTTACGTATACCCCTCCAATTTTAATTTATGAGCGACGTTATCATATCGGTAAAGAATCTTAAAAAAAATTATGGCGATTTTGAAGCTGTAAAGGGAATTAGTTTTGATGTAAAAAGAGGAGAGATATTTGGATTGTTAGGGCCAAATGGTGCAGGTAAATCAACCACATTAGAAATCATTGAAACACTTAGGCAAAAAACTAGTGGTGAAATTTTTGTTGATGGGTTCAACCTGGATATAGCACCAAATGATATCAAAAAAATTATTGGAGTGCAATTGCAAACTTCTGGTTTTTACCCAAGTTTAAATTTAACAGAATTGATTTATTTGTTTGCAGGTTTGTACAATGAAATAATCGATCCAATGTATTTGCTAGATAGTGTAAATCTTAGAGATAAAGCGAAATCAAAATATAAAGAGTTAAGCGGTGGGCAGAAACAACGCTTTTCCATTGCTACAACCTTAATTAATAAACCAAGGATTATTTTTTTAGATGAACCCACAACAGGCTTGGATCCTCAGGCTAGAAGAAACCTTTGGGAATTAATAAAAACAATTCGTGCCTCAGGAACAACTGTAATTATTACAACCCATTACATGGATGAAGCAGAAGTACTTTGCGATAGGGTTGCCATTATTGATAGTGGTAAAATCATTGCATTGAATACACCTGATAAACTAATTGATGAATTGGTGGATACTGGATTTGAACGCCCTAAAGAAGTAAAAAAGGCAAATCTTGAAGATGTTTTTATTAATCTTACGGGGCATGTATTGAGAGAAGATTAAAGATGTAAAAGTAAAGATTAAAATGTAAAACGATAGTATATGACAATTGATCCCCGTTATCCGATTGGAAAATATGAACCCCAACCCTTTTCCGAAGAACTGAAAAAGAAGTGGTTACTTGATTTGCAATTTTTGCCTGAAGGAATTGAAAGATCTATCCAAAATTTGGATGAAGCACAATTAGATACTCCCTATAGGTCTGAAGGGTGGACAGTTAAGCAATTGGTTCATCATGTTTCAGACAGTCATATGAATGCTTATATCCGCTTTAAATTAGGGCTAACCGAAGAAAACCCAACCATCAAACCTTATGAAGAAAAGGAGTGGGCAAACTTAGCAGATAATTTTACAGTTCCAATTAATGTTTCTATTACCTTATTGAATGCCCTGCATATAAGGTGGGTTGCATCTATTAAAGACTTAACAGAGGAACAATGGAATAGAAAAGTATTTCATCCTGCAAGTAAACGAGAAATGACATTATGGTTTTTACTTGGTTTATATGCTTGGCATTGTAATCATCATATTGCACATATTACCACTTTAAGAGAAAACCATAAATGGTAATGGAGAAAAAAAGTGAATGGAAATTAATTGCGTCTGAACAACTCTTGAAAGATCATTGGATAGATGTAAGATCCGAAATTTGGGAAAAACCAGACGGAACTATCATCAAGCCTTTTTATAAATATGGCTTTCCGGATTATGCAACTGCCTTGGCAATTACCAAAGAGGGTAAAGTAGTTTTAGAAAAAGTGTTTCGCCAAGGTGTTGGTTTTACATGCATAGAATTACCTGGTGGATGTATCGATCCAACAGATGATTCTATCACAGATGCAATGGCTCGCGAGTTATTAGAAGAAACAGGTTATCGGTTTGAAAAAATAGAATGGCTGGGAAAAATTTCTCCAAATCCTACTACCAATAATAATTTCATGCAAATGTTTTTGGCAACTGGTGGTGAATTTGATCCAGATCAGCCATTAGATGTAGAAGAGGAGGTAGAAGTTTTGCTGGTATCGATTGACGAACTAATTGATTTAATTCAATCCCAACAATTCCTTCAATCGATGCAATTAAGTACGCTATTTTTTGCCTTACAGAAACTAGGTAGGATTATTGTGAAATAAATCTTTCTTTTCATTCATAAAATCGTAAAAAATGAATTGGAAATTGCTTGAGTCGAAATATGTATTTCGCGATCGGTGGTTACAGGTTCGGGTTGATAAATGCCAATTACCGGATGAACGGATCATGGAACCTTATTATGTAATTGAGGTTCCCGATTGGACGAATATGGTAATTATCACCAGAGATGAGCGAATTGTTTTGGTAAAACAGTATCGTCATGCTTTAGGTGCTACTTCATTAGAATTGCCTGGGGGAATTTTAGAAAATGGAGAACTGCCTATTGCATCCGCTATTAGGGAAATGCAAGAAGAAACTGGTTATGTTTCAGACGAGGTAACATTTTTAATGAAAGTTTCACCTAACCCTGCTTTAAATAATAATTCAGCCTATTTTTTTATGGCTAAAAATGCAGAAAAATTAACTAACACAAACTTCGACCCGTTTGAAGACATTATAATTGAAACGTTTTCGAAAGAAGAATTAAAACAATTATTGATAGATGGAAAATTACAACATGGGGTACAACTAGGTGCTATTTATCAAGCAATGATTCAATTGAATTGGCTTAACTAATAGGTTTTATAAATTTACTTCACCCACTACAAAAACACTTCCGCATACCAAGACCAAATCATTCTCTTTTGCATGATATAAAGCATTTTGAACTGCTTCATTAATATCTGGAAAGCAATTGCCAACTAAGTTTTTTTTATTGGCTTCTTGCATTAATAATTTTTCATCTAAAGCCCTTGGAATTGGTGCTTTTGTAAAATAATAGCGCGCCTTTTTAGGCAGTAAGTCTAACACCTTTTCAATTTCTTTATCCTTCACCATTCCTATCACAATATGCACTTCCTGTGCTCCTACTAATTCAATCTGACGAACAAGTTGCATTATTCCATCTTCATTATGCGCTACATCCAACACTAATAACGGCTTTTCTTTTAGCACTTCCCATCTTCCATGAAGTCCATTTATTTTTTTTGTATGCGCTAAGGCATTTTGAATATCTTTTATCTCGATATTCCATTTATTTAGTTGTAAAATTTCAATGGCTGAGAGTACCGTAAGCAGGTTTTTTGTTTGATAGATCCCAGGTAAATCTAATTGGTAATTAATTCGTTCATCATTTCTTTTTTCAGCAACACTAATTTCGATATGATGAGCAGAAATAGTAAAATCACTTATCCACCTATCGTCATTTGCCCAATGTATTTTAGCGTGTAACTCATTTGCCCTTTTTTCAAATATGGGTTTTGTTATTGAGGAATATTCTCCTATAACAACGGGTGTTGATTCTTTAATGATTCCTGCCTTTTCAAAAGCAATTTGTTCGATTGAGTTCCCTAACAAATTCATGTGATCCCATCCAATATTTGTAATAATACTTAATTCAGGTTTGATGATATTTGTACTATCTAATCGTCCTCCTAAACCCACTTCAATGATGGCAATATCAACTTGTTGCAAAGAGAAATATTCAAACGCCATTGCAACTGTGATTTCAAAAAATGAAGGTTGAATTTCCTGAATCATGGGTTGAATCCGATTTGTAAAATCAATTACAAATGATTCAGTGCACATTTTTCCATCCACTTTAATTCTTTCTCTAAAATCCTTTAAATGTGGGGAAGTATACAGTCCGGTTTTGTATCCGGCAGTTTGTAATATTGCCGCAAGCATATGACTTGTAGAGCCTTTTCCATTTGTACCTGCTACATGTATTGTTTTAATTTTTAGCTGTGGGTTGCCTATGAATTCACATAAACGCAAAGTATTGGTAAGGTCTTTCTTAAAAGCAGATTCACCGACTCTACTAAACATAGGTAGCGATCGAAAAAGAAAATCCAAGGTTTCTTTATAATTCATAATCAACTGCAAATTATAAAAGAAATTTTAACCACGCAGTTTGAAACTAAAAACAAGGGTGCCCACTTGCTCTGATTCATTACCAGCATTGAGTTTTAATGTCTTTGCTTTTTTCAATGCAATATTGCGGATATTCTGATTTGTAGTAGTAGTTCCTTTTGGGTTTACATTTGCTGCAATTACATTACCTGATTGATCAACAGTGATGTCAATGGCAACTTTTGCGTTTTCATTGAAATCATCTTCAAAACTTGGTAAACGTGTTATTCTTCTGCCATCAAGTCCGCTTCTAATGGATACCCCATTTCCAGCAGTACCAATTCCCCCATTTCCTTTATAACTATCTGAATTTGGATTGCCATTGGGGTTTCCTTGATCGCCCTTGCCGCCTGCAATACCCTGATTCTTAATACCATTATAACTATCACTTTCATTACCACTAGTAGTTGTACTTGTACCACCTTTAAATAGCGCTTTTGGTTTGGGCTCAACGGGTTTTGCAGCAATTAGATTTGGACTAGGTTTATTGGTTAGTTTTAAAAGAGTGGAAGGTTTGTTTTCTGCTTTTGGGGTTATTCTGGCTGTATTATTAATGGGTTCATCTCCATTTTCATTTGCTTCTATTTTTGTATTGGAAGGCTGTGGTTTACTGGTAGCGGGATTTGACTTTACATTATCCTCAGTAACAGATGGGCTTCCCGGAATGGTGGGTGCAATATTTCCTAATCCAGTTTCGCTATTGCCAAGATTCACTTCTATGCCTTCACCTGTTACTGGTATAGGAATTTGTGGAAGTGTCCATTGTAAATAGAAAAATAATAAAAACAACAAAAGGCAGATGGTAGCAGTAATTGCTCCAGCCTTCATGTTTTTCTCTTTTTCAAAACCTATTTGCATTGTAACTGTGTGATTCATATCAAAATTATCGTTATTAAACGCTTTAAAATTCAATGTTGAAAATTACAAGCAGTTTAGAGACTTAATTCACTTATAGGGTATAAAGAAAGGTTAATACTGTTCTATTTTCTCCAGAACACATCATAGGAAAAACGAATTAGTGTAGCTATTACTACAAAAAGAAATATAATTCTGATGAATTGATTCCCTTTTGAAATGGCCATTCTTGCACCTAAAATACCGCCCATAGCATTGCATATTGCCATCGGGATAGCTACATGCCATAAAATATGTCCTTTTAAAAAAAAAAGTAAAATTGATCCGAGATTGGTGGCTAGATTTATTATTTTGGCATGGGCGGATGCTTGTAAGAAATCGAACCCTAATACACTAATAAAAGCCAAAACTAAGAAACTACCGGCGCCAGGGCCAATAAAACCATCATAAAAACCAAGGATCAGACTTATTAATACGGCATAAAGGATTTGTTTTTTCTCACTTATTATTTGTTTTTTGTGAAGCCCAAAACCTTTATTGGTAAAAGAATAAATAACCACAAATACTAAAACCACAAGTATAATGGGTTTCATAAATCGGTTACTCATCTGAGTTAATAAATAAGAACCAGAAAAAGAGGCAATAAAGGCTATTGAACACATGAATAGCATCCTTTGCCAGTTTATTTTCACTTGTTTGATATACTGTTTAGCAGCAAAAAAAGTACCACTAAATGAAGGAATCTTAAGTGATCCAATTACAGTGGCAACTGGAAGTTGGGGTAATAAAATTAAAGAGGCTGGTGTTTGTATCAAACCTCCGCCACCTACAATTGCATCCACAAATCCTGCAATACCTGCAAATACACATAAAAAAATTAGAGTAGTTGTATCCAATGTGATGCTTATTTAGAAATTTCTGGGTAGGAATTCTTCTTAATAGGATTGAACGAACTTAAATTGGCAATTACCAAACCTCCTATTACCATAAGTCCACTAATAACATGTATGCTAGTAAACTTTTCTCCGAGTATGAGAACAGCTTCTAGGGTACTAAAAATCGGCGTTAGATTGCCAAATAATACGGTTCTCGAGGTTCCTAGTTTTTGTAATGCAATATTCCAACAAAGAAATGCTATTACAGATGTTCCAAAACCTAGATATAAGATTGATCCAATTAATGCAGGAGTAAATTGAGGTCTGGGAAAATACCAGTTTTCAATTAAGAAAAAGGGAAAAAGCATCATTGCACCCATTGAAAATATAAGCATTAAAAAATGAAGACTTGAAATGCTTAGAGGTTTCTTTTTTACTAACACACTATAAATGGCAAAACAAAATCCTGCTGCTAAAATCCACAAATCGCCCACTCCAAAATGTAAGGACCATAATTTTTCAAAACTACCTTTTGATAGTAGTATTAATATTCCAATAATACACATTATCAAACCAACTAATCGGGTTGCATTTACCTTTTCTTTGAGAAAAATAATTGCAAATACAGTGGCAAAAATAGGAGAGGACGTGGTGCCAATAAGTGCCATGTTTATGGCTGTTGTGAAATGCCCGGACACGTAAATACAGGTATTGAATAATGCAATGCCTGATAAAGCAACCCAGAATAAATAGCGAATATTTTCTTTGATATATTGCTTTTCTTTTTTATAAGAAGGCCAAGCAATTGGGATGATGATTAGTGAGGCTAAAGTCCATCGGAAAAATGCCAAACTTATTGGGCCAATTAATTGACTAACACCTTTTGAAATCACAAAATTTCCTGCCCAAATCATTGTGGCAAGTACAGCCAAACTAATGCCAAGTATTTGATCTTTTTTTAGATGGGATACACTCATTTATTCAATTCTAAAAGTGGGCAAAATCGGCTTTGAAATTTCCATTGATCCGTTCTATCGGAGGATTGAAATATCCGAAAGCTAATTTTGGAAATTCTTCACTGAGTAATTCCATCATTTGTTTTATTCCTAAAATATCGCCTGTTTCATAAACGCCAATTTTTCCCATATACCAATCTGGGTCAATATTAAAATTGCGCCATTGGATCATACTAATATTTGTGTACCTGATTAGTTCTCTTAATGCTTCATATTCTTCTACAGTATCCGTCATTCCTGGGAAAACAAAATAATTTATACTTGCCCAGCCTCCGAAGTCGGTAACCACTTTCATGCTTTCAATAATGTCTTCAAATTGATAATTATTGGGGCGGTAATAGGGGTCGTAAATATGCTTTCTTGCAGAGTTGGTACTTACCCGAATGCTATCTAGGCCGGCTTCACACAATGCCTTTACAGCATCGGGTTTTGAACCATTCGTATTGATATTGATACTTCCTCTTTTTGTATGTTTCCTAATTTCAATGATGGCTTCACGAATGGTTTCCCACATCAATAAAGGTTCACCTTCACAGCCCTGCCCAAAACTAATGATTGGAAAAGGTGCTTCCATTAAATGTGGAACAGTAAATTCAACAATTTCTGCAGCCGTGGGTTTAAATGTTAATCTATCCTGAGTGCTTACAATGGATTCTGATTCTGGTTGAAATGAAATGCAACCGATACAATTTGCATTACAAGCAGGGGACGTTGGCACAGGACATTCCCATCGACCTAGGGAAAAATTTTTAGCAGCAGGACAATCATAGGTCATACAACAATTTTCCATGAGATGTTTTACCAAACGATTATCAGGGTAGTTTTTTAATAAATTGGATGCTCCAATCTCAATTTCATTTTCATTATATCCAACTGATTCCTGACGAATATCTTGTTCAATTCTTAAAGCGGTCACATAAAATTTCTGATCTAACCAGCCAGCTGCTGTATAACAAAATAAAGGAAGGGTAGGTGCTTCTGCAGATGATTCAAATGCAGCAATATATAATCCTGTATGAGCAGGGGGTATAAAAGCTGCAACTGCCCAGCCTTTATCGCAAAGTCGCATGTCGCCAGTTACCACATCAATACCAATACCCCTTCTGCCTGGTAATTCATATAAATTACCTCCGGATGGTAATTCAATCCAATCTTCAGCAGGAACAGGTAATGCATCCCAGCCAGCTCTACCTGTGGCATATAAACTAGTGTCCTCAAAAATATTTCCCTCTCCGTCGGAATATAATAAATAGGGTGATGATGTTATTGTCATGCTAAAAGAATAAAAATGCGTAATAAATTGAGTCCTTTTGTTATACTTCAGTAAGTGCTTCTTTAAATCTCATCTGGCAAAACTCGTTAAATTCTTTTTCATCCTGTGCAGTTGATCCAGATTGGATGTCTTTTTGAACGAGTTTATTATTTTTGAAATCTACTGTTATAATACCATCCTTGAGAATAACATTGCTTAATTCTGTCCAGGAATATCTTTGTTTAGGGAAACTATTAAATACAATTTCGTCCATTCCAAAAGCAATTTCCTGTGGAAATTTTGCTTGTTTCTCTAAAATTGCTGCAACCATATATATTAATGTCATCCATTTTCCATTGGGTATAAAAAACCAGCCTGCTGCGGCCATTAAAAGACCCATCCTATAAAATGGTTGATGATTTCTATTTTCAGCTATGATGCAATAAATCCACCATAGAATAATTCCACTGATCGCAATATAAAGAACAGTAGGTCTTAACGCCTCTTTTTGAAAAAGTATCATACAAAAAACTACAATACTAAGAAGGTACATCAGCTGACTTATCCAATTAATAAAGCGATAACTGGGTCTTTTCAACTCAATAATGAATTCGTATATTTTCATGAAATCAACTGATTAAATAGATTTTTTTACCATTAAATTAGAAAGGCGCCATAATAAATGTGCACCTACATTACTGTCCCAATCTGTTTGACCCACTCCAATTTCTACAAGGTCAAATCCTATTAGTTCTCTTCCTGATTCAACTATTTGTTTTACCAAGTATAATACTTGTTCAGTCTCAAACCCGCCTTGAACAGGGGTTCCAGTATTCGGACAATATTTTCTATCTAATCCATCAATATCAAAACTTAAGTAAACTTTTTGAGGTAAATGATTGATCATTTCTTCTGAAATATGTTTCCAGGTTTCACCTTCAAATTGACGTTCTTTAATAAATTGATCTAAATAGGTAACTACTCTGCTATTACTATTGCAAACATAATTCCATTCTTCTTCACAATATTCTCGGATTCCAATCTGAACTAATTTTTGAATGGAAGGAATTTCTTCCAGTGCATTATACATGATGGAAGCATGTGAGTAATTAAAACTTTCGTATCCTTTTCTTAGATCACAATGTGCATCAATTTGTAAAACACCAAATGCACCATGTTCTTGTTCTAATGCTTTCAAAAAACCTAGAGAAATGCTATGATCACCTCCTAATAACCCAACTTTTTTTCCATGTTTTAATAGGTCGATACAATGGTCATAAACCCATTGATTCATATAGAGACTACCCTCATTAATATCTTTCAAACTTTTGGTCATGAATTTATTGTCCTCAACCTTCGCACCCTTTGAAATATAATCAATGTAGAGTTCAGCTTCTTTGCGCAAATAATCACTTTTTAGCAAAAGCTTTTTATCAATATCCCTCATGAAAAACCCTTTTTTCCAGCCATGATTTACATTGCAATCTAAAAGATCAACTTGAATACTTGCCTTGAATACGTGTTCCGGGGCACGGGCAGTTCCTGCGCCATAGCTAACGGTAACCTCCCAGGGAACTGGAACAATTACTAAACTAGCTTCTTCCTCCGTAAAAGGAAGGCCAAAAATATTGTTGTTGGGGTTTCCTACGGAATTACTGTTAAATAGGGATATATCGGACATGGTATGAGGATTGCAAACTCTATGCAAATTACCCTCAATTTTTGAGTTTTGGCCAAAATTGTTAAGTTATAAGGCATTATTTTATTCGCAAATTATAAGGAATTCACAATTTGGCATAAGTATTGATAAACATCAGTTGTAGCTCCACTATTTTGGGCTATTTTTGCAGCAGAAAATCACAATATGAAAAAGACCCACATTATCATCCTAGTTCTTATTGCGATCAGTATCGTGGTATTGATAAGTTATACTGGAGATTTGTCTACTTATGAAACCATTTCTTCTGCACGTCAGAAGGAGGGTAAATTCGTTACTTTGATTGCAAAAGTAGACAAAAAGCAGCCCGTTGAATATGATGCAATAAAGAATCCTAATTATTTAAGCTTCACAGCCCTTGATTCACTTGGTGGCAGTATCAAAGTGATCTATCACAATAATAAGCCCACTGATATGGAAAAAAGTGAAAGAATTGTTTTAAAAGGAAGGGTACAGGGAGATCATTTTGATTGTAAAGATATTTTGTTGAAATGCCCTTCCAAGTATAAAGACGATCCTAATTCTACTCAAAAGTCAGTTCAAAGCACTGGAAAATAAATTTCCACATTTAGAATCTTTTATTTTATCCTAATCCATATACATGAATTATATTGGTGAACATTTATTGCCTGGACAGATTGGACATTTTTTAGCTATCCTGAGTTTTGTATCTTCTTTGATTGCCTCATATGCCTATTTCAATGCAAATAAAGAATCAAATATTTCGGATCGTCAAAGTTGGATACGATTTTCGCGTGCCGTTTTTGCTGTGGAAACAATATCCGTATTTGCCATTTTTGGTTTGATTGTTTTTATTGTTTCAAATCATTACCATGAATACTTTTTTGCCTGGAATCACTCTTCAAGATCACTAGAACCTAAGTACTTATTGAGTTGTATTTGGGAGGATCAATCAGGTAGTTTTCTTTTATGGAGTATTTGGCATTGTGTTTTAGGATGGGTACTGATTTGGAAAAATAAAGAGTGGGAAGCAGGTACCTTATTTGTAATTAATGTTGGACAGGTTTGCATTTCGAGTATGCTATTGGGGATTTATTTCTTTGGAGCAAAAATCGGAAATAATCCATTTATTCTATGGCGAGAGCATATGCCAGATATTCCCATTTTTGCAAATCCAGATTACTTGCAATTACCAAGGGTATATGAAGGAAATGACCTGAATACATTATTACAAAATTATTGGATGGTAATTCATCCTCCGATTTTGTTTCTAGGTTTCGCTTCTACTATCATTCCATTTGCATTTGCTTTTGCAGGTTTAATGAATAATAGACATGATTGGGTAAAGCCAGTGATTCCTTGGGCAAGTTTTTCAGCAGCAATCCTTGGGTTAGGAATTATGATGGGTGCTGCTTGGGCATATGAAAGCCTTTCTTTTGGTGGTTATTGGGCTTGGGATCCAGTAGAGAATGCCTCTTTGGTT
Organism: Bacteroidota bacterium; assembly: GCA_025363385.1. Classification (GTDB taxonomy): domain Bacteria; phylum Bacteroidota; class Bacteroidia; order Chitinophagales; family Chitinophagaceae; genus Sediminibacterium. The sequence goes on from JANYEA010000148.1 coordinate 24,662, forward strand.
CCCTGGTTAACATTGGTTGCAGGATTGCATGTGAATTTAGTATATAAAAACACAGGTTACTCTTTAAGGTCTACCTACTTCTTTTACTTTATCACTTTTACATTGATTTTATATTCAACTTTTTTAACAAGAAGTGGAATACTTGCCGATACATCTGTACACGCTTTTACAGTAGATGACAAAAATCTTCAAGCTATCTATATTCAATTGGTAGGCTTTATTTTAGTTTTCTTAGTTCCTGCTATGTATCTATTTTTTAGAAATCTAAAAAAGATACCAACTATTCAAAAAGAGGAACAAACCTATAGTAGAGAGTTTTGGATGTTTATTGGTGCGCTGGTTTTATTTATGGCAGGTATTGTAATTAGTGCAAAGACCTCTACACCTGTATTTAATAAAGTATTCGGAACAAAAATTGCGCCACCGGAAGACGCAGAATTTGCACATAACCAAATTCAGGTTTTTGTGGCAATGGTGGTAGGATTATTAACAGCTGTTACACAGTTTCTAAAATATAAGAATACATCTAAAGACCAGTTTGGAAAAAAAATTTGGATACCTACTGCTATTGCATTGGTAATCAGCTTATCTATAAGTTTCCTGGGTGGGATTCATTTTGATAAAAAAGGCCCGGTTTTCTTAGTGGCCATTCATATTGCCATATTTACAGCAGTATATGCAATTGTTGCAAATTTGTTTTATATCATCGATGCTTTAAAAGGTAAACTCAAATCAGCCGGTGCAAGTGTGGCACATATCGGTTTTGGAATGGTGCTCGTTGGGATCTTAATATCATCGGCTAAAAAAACTGTATTGAGTTGGAATACAACAGGTGTAACTGTTTTACAGAAAAATGAAAAAGGTGCTCAGGGAGATCCTGCAGAAAATCTAACCCTTTTTAAATCTGTTGCAACCGATATGGGGAGATATATGGTTACTTATGTGAAAGACACAATAAATCCTGTGGATCACAAACGCTATTTCGAAATTGATTTTTCTGCAAAGGATAAATCAGACAATTTTAAATTATATCCCGATGTAATGAAACAGAATAAAGGTATGGAAGGATTTTCTGCTAACCCATCTGCAAAGCATTATTGGTTCAAAGATATTTTTGCATACATCACATCATTTCAGGAAAATAATGTGGCAGATACCGCTACATTTAGAGATAAAACAATTAAAACTGGGGATACCCTTTTTTATAGTAATGGATTGATGATTTTGGATAAAGTTGTGGTGAATCCTGAAGAACAAAAATCTAAATTGGAAGCAGGAGAGGTATCTTTATTCCTGAATATCACTGTGATTTCAAAAGAGGGTAGAAAATACCAGGCTAATCCAGGGATAGCAATAAAAGGGCAATCCCTAAGATTTGTAAACGACACCATACGTGCACAAAGTTTAGTGCTACAATTCAATAAAGTAATCGATCAGGCCAATGGTAAATTAGAAATAGGAGTAAAAGAAAGTGGCGCTATCACAGATTTAATCACTTTAAAAGTATACGAGTTTCCCTTAATAAATGTACTTTGGTTAGGAGTAGTGGTAATGGTTACAGGCTTTGGAATGGCAATTCGTCAAAGGTTGTTAATGAAATCTAATTTAAAATCTGTCTAAGCACTTATAGGGTTACTTTTTATGTTCGGGCAGCATTAATACTATAAAGCAGGTCTCTTAATTAAGAAGTGAAAAAATCAATTCTATATATCGTTCTGGTGCTGCTATTTTTAGCTGTTGGAACCAATCGAGCAATTTCCCAAACCGTAGGTGCTTACGATACGGTAAGGGTTTATGCCTATATATCACCTCAAGGTGATACGGTACCCATGAGTTACTTACCGAATGTAGAAGTGTATACTCGCCTGAATGATAAGTGGAAAAAGTATTGGGCCGATTGGACAAGATTGAGAAATGCAGTATATGTTACTTATCCGTATGCAAAGGCTGCAGGTAGGATTATGAACGATATAAATGCTCGTTTGGTAAATGTTACAGACAGAGCTAAGCGCAGGCAAATTATACATGCCAGAGAAAAAGAATTGAAAAAAGAGTTTACAGATAAGCTTACACAACTATCCATTTACCAAGGGAAAGTGTTGATGAAATTAATCTATCGTGAAACAGGCAATAACTGTTATGAAATTATTGATGATTATAAAGGATTTATAAATGCTGCATTTTGGCAAACTATTGCCATTTTATTCGGAAGTAACCTGAAACAGAAATACGATCCAAAGGGTACTGATGCAGATATGGAAAAGATAGTAATTGATGTAGAAAAAATGTATGGATATCGCAGTTAAATTAACTGATTTATACATTGAATAAATTGGTCTCTGCCAATCATTTTTGCTCCTAGACTTTCTAAATGTGCCGTATAAATTTGACAGTCAATAATTTCTATACCTTCCGTTTTCAATAGTTCAACAAATGAAATAAAGGCATATTTACTGGCATTATTCAGTAAACTAAACATGCTTTCCCCAAAAAATACCTTTCCCATTTTAATACCATAAAGGCCTCCTACTAATTTTCCATCAAGCCAAACTTCAGCACTTTGTGCAAATCCCAATTCATGTAATTCAATATAAGACTGTTCAACAGCATCTGTTATCCAGGTTCCATCTTGCTCCCTTCTTTTTACAGTTTTACATTTAGCAATTACTTCTCTGAAGGCTTTATTTGTTGTGAATTGAAAATGTCTTTTTTTTAAGAGCGATTGCATGCTCCTGCTAATTTGTAAATTACTAGGATATAATACAAATCTAGGATCAGGACTCCACCATAATGGAATATCACCGTCATACCAGGGAAAGATGCCGTTTTTATAAGCAATCAGTAAACGGTTTACTGATAAATCTCCACCCATCGCCAATAAACCTTCACAATCAGCATCTGTAACTGGAGGGAACCATAATTTATTATCTAAGGCATAAATGGGCATGTAATTGCTTGATTGTGGGTAACATCATGCAAAATGCACGTATGGTGTATCAATTCTGTTGTTTTAAACGAAAACCTCTATTGTGGCACCAATGCCACGATCAGTGATGGCGTCACACATTGGTTTTAGCAATTCATAATCTCCTTTTTTAACAGCATATTTACCTTTATGATGTATAAATAGGGCACATTGCTCAGCTTGTTCTTCAGAATGACCACAAACTTCCATAAGAGTATCAATCACCCATTCAAAGGTATTTACTTCATCGTTCCATACAATTAAGCTGAAATTGGAATTAATTTCAGTAATGGTTTCTACCGAAGATTCTTCCCAGGGGAGCGCTGCATCATTATTGGTGGATAGAGGCATAGTTCAAAGGTAATAGATGAATCTTTAAAAGAAACGCAAAAAAATCATTTTCATTTTATGGTGGATAAATTAGTTTTAGTGAACCAGACACATATAATTTCAAAAAATATTTCTATTTTGTTAAATGGTTAAAATACTGATATCACTGTATTTCAGCTAATTGAAATGGGGAAAGGAGGCAAGATTTGGAGAAAACCTCAAAAAAAAATTTGGCAATATTCATTCAAAACCTATTTTTGCACTCCCAACAAACAAAGGGAGCATAGCTCAGCTGGTTTAGAGCATCTGCCTTACAAGCAGAGGGTCCGCGGTTCGAACCCGTGTGCTCCCACAAAATAACCCCAAGATTTTTCTTGGGGTTATTTGTTTTATCCATCAAAAAGATTCTTTTAGTTTAATTGCAGAGCTGGTAAACGATAATGCTGACTATCATAGACAAACAATTCTTCAATCTCATAGGTCCAATATTTATATAAAGGCGATTTGGCTAAATACCCATCCGCTTCGGCTTTGTTTTCAGTATTCATTGTAATCCAACATGTTTGGGTTTCCATACCAACAGCATAGCTATCAATAATTCCTTTGTTCATTAAATAGTTAATATATGTACGATGAGGGGGCACAAACGTCATAAAGTCTTCGTCCATAGTAAATTTGATAACCGCTTGAAATTTTTTCATGTACTTCTTTTTTACATTTATAAAATATACAAGATTCGTGCAACTTTTTTTCCAATGGCAAACTGTCGTCAAAATAGATTTTCTACTGAACTTATTGCAGTAATTTCCTCTTTTCAAATTAAATATAGGATGAAAACAATTGGTTTATTGCTGCTTTCGAACATTTTTATGACTTTCGCATGGTACGGTACTTTAAAAGATAGCTCCTTGCCATTATGGAAAGCAATTTTAATCAGCTGGGGAATTGCATTTTTTGAGTACTGTTTGATGGTACCTGCCAATAGAGCAGGTTATATAAGTGGGTTGAATGGCTTTCAACTAAAAGTAACTCAAGAAGTTATCACTTTAATTATATTTACAATATTTGCTATTTTATATTTGAAAGAGCCATTTCACTATAAATACTTAATTAGTTTTGGGTTGATTTTAGGTGCAGTTTACTTTGCTTTTAAAAAATAAGTTGGGCGATTTTACCATTTGATCCTGCTAAAAATACAGCATTCCCTTTTTTTGCTTTTTGAACTACATGAAACCCTTCTATTGAGATGAGTTCCCAATTATTGCCAGCATCTTTTGAAATATCTACTCCAGAAGTGCCACATGCCAAAAGTACATTTCTATGCAAGTATATTACACAGGAACGATAACCATGCGGAGCCGTTTTTGGCATAGTAATTGTCATATTCCTGTTTAAGTTAATCAACACACAATTTCCAGTTGAGAAAGTATCTTTCGAGAAATCACCACCTACTACAACTGCATTTTTATGACTAACTGCAATTGAATTGGCTCCTGTAGATTCTTTTCCATGTATAAGTGGAAGTTCATGCCATTCTTTTAAAAAATGTAATCTCGAACTCAACCCACCTGTAACCAAAATCAAATCATTACCGTCTAATTTTAAATTAGTTCCACTGGAAGCAAAAAAAGCTTCTCCTTTTTTGGTTAAATACATGTTGGGAATATATGGAGTTTCAAATCTTTTCCAGGTACTACCTTGGTCTGTTGTTTCAGATAAATAAACCTTATCATCAATGGGATCGCCTACAACCATTCCATGTGTATCATTTGTAAAATTCATAGCATCTAAAAACATACCCTTGGTACTATCTTCCATTACTTTATTCCAGGTCTTGCCCCCATCAATGGTTTTTAATATGATCGCTGGCGCATCTACGCCCATAATTAAAGCAGTATTTTTATCAAAGGCTTCAATATCCCTGAAGTCGCGTTTTTCATATCCTGTTACCTTAATCCATTCAAAATAGTTTCCTCCATTTGTAGATCTGGCAACCATACCGTTATTGCCGCTTGCCCAAATGATTTTGTCATTTACTACAGAAAGTCCACGTATACTAACTTTATTACCTTCTTGAAGTATTTTAATTGAGGTAGTCTGACTATAACCTTTGTTAACTATTACGAAAATAAAAAGAAGCGAAAAGATATTAATTAAGCGCATAAAGAGCATTTTTGCGAACTAAAAATAGTTTCTTCTTTAGAAACTAGAAATTAAAACATTTTGTATGATTCCATATTGGATGAGCCGCACACAATTGATGCTAGGGGATGAGCCTATTAAATTACTCATGTCTAAAAACGTGTTGATAGTTGGTTTAGGTGGGGTTGGTGGAATTTGTGCAGAAATGATAGCAAGGGCTGGGGTAGGTAAAATGACCATTGTTGATGCTGATACAGTTGATTTGAGTAACACTAACCGTCAAATTCCAGCTTTACATTCAACTGCCGGAAAATTGAAAACAGAAGTGATGGCAGAGAGGATCAGAGATATTAATCCAGCTATTGATTTGAAAGTATTGCCTATTTATATCAAAGAAGAAGAAACCATTCAAATTCTTGAATCTCAAAAATTTGATTATGTGGTTGATTGCATCGATACTTTGTCGCCAAAGGTTTATTTTATTAAAGCCTGTATGGATCGGAAAATTCCTATAGTGAGCTCTTTGGGGGCTGGAGGGAAATTAGACCCATCTCAAGTAATGATTACTGATATTTCAAAAACCTTTGAATGTAATTTGGCTAGATATGTTCGTAAGAGATTACATTCTATTGGAATTCAGAAAGGGCTGACAGTTGTTTTCAGCCCTGAAAAAGTAGATCAGTCTAAAGTAATAGAAACCGAAAAAGCGTTTCCGAAAAAATCGATTATCGGTACAATTAGTTATATGCCTGCTATCTTTGGATGTAATGTGGCGAGTGTTGTAATCAGAGGCTTGTTGTCGGGTTCTGAAAATTAATACAACAAATAATCGCTCATATCCTTTTGCCAATGATGTGTGTTCGTTAATTTTATGATAGCTGCCAGAAATTCTTGCAGTGGAAGTTTAAATAATGAAATACTATTGGGAATACCTACTAATTTATCCAGGTGATTTTCTCCTTTTACATTTACAGCAGTTGGATAATTTGCCCATTTAAAATGTGTTGGATAAATCGATTTTATAAGATTAATTAAGAGTAAACCATTGGATACGGATTGAAAATAATTACAATCTTGTATCATAAATTCTATCCCCGCACATGATTCTTCTTTATATTTTCCTTCTGATGGTTTAAATGAAATCGGTTTTGCTTTTACATCTTCTAACCCTATCTGATTAAATAAATTAGCCACTATTTTTCCATTCATCCAAGGAGCACCGGCAATTCTAAAAGCCATTTCCGTTCCTCTTCCTTCACTAATATTTGTTGCTTCTAATAGGCACAATCCAGGATATAATAACATACTCTCGAAATGTTGAATTGCCGGCGACGTAGGTACAAAAGCTGTTCCCCAGTTGGGCTGAAATTCGAGTCTATTCCAGTAATTACAAGGAATGATTTCTAAGTCAACACCAAGTTTCATTTTGCTATTGAAATAATTTGCAAGCTCTCCCAATGTACAACTATGTCTGATTGGTATAGCCCATCGGCCGATAAAAGAAGCACATGCTTCTTGTAAAACAGGCCCCTCAGATAAGTTCATGTTACCAGATAATGGATTGGGCCGATCCAAAATAATGAGCTTTTTACCATTTCCGGCACATGCCTCCATTAAGTGAGTTAAAGTCCATAAATAAGTATAAAATCTTGCACCAATATCCGGAATGTCAAAAATTACTATCTCAATACCTTCGAGATCTTCTGCAGTGGGCGTCAGTTTTTGCCCGTATAAACTAATAAATGGTAATCCCGTTAATGAATCAAAACCATCTGGTATGGGTTCACCATCAGGACCATTGGTTTCTAAGCCATGTTCTGGCGAAAAAAGCAACTTTATCAAAAAACCATTTTGTTGTAAAACTTTTCTGGTAGCAATTCCCATATTACTGGTAGCGGCATTATTAGTAAGTAATGCAATAGGTTTCTGTTTCCAATCAATGGATCGCTTTAATAAAACATCGATACCAAATTCTACCATTTTAGTTAAGTTCTTTTTCGAAATGTACATCAATTTTTAACTGTTCAATTACATTAAAAATGATGGGGCATCTTTCGTAATGCATAAAATGGGTGAATATTCTTTTTTGAAAATCAGGCAGATGTAATGCAGGAAATTCCCTGCAGCCTTCAAACCTTTTTTCATAAATAGTACAACTGTTTTCTTTTAAAAAATGACAAGGCATGGTATTCATAATCATTAATCCATGCCCCCCTTTTTCAAGGTATTGCTCATCAAAATGAACTCGACTTAGATTCAAAGCAGTGGAAACTATATCGGCTTCAACATCAGTAACCACTATCATTAAGGTTTTACAGCAATTGCCACATTTTTGGCAATCCACTGACTTGCCGATTAAAAGGTTGAGCTGTTGAACTTTTTCGTCTAATCCAGTGAAAGGGAAGTTTTTCAAAAAGGTTGTGAAACGGTCGTTCTCTTCCAATTTCTCTTTGCTTTTGAAAGAAATTATGTCAAGGTCGGTGACGATATCGTGTTTTTGGTGCTGGATTTTGTAAAAATAGCTTTGAAATAGAATAATGGGAGCAAAAAAGAGTAAATAATAAAGTTTATCCACAATGTGCATCAATTTGTAGAAAAGTAAAATTTTGTGACGGTAGGAGGTGATTAGATTTGCGGGTTGTAGCCTCTTTTGTTAGGCTAGTAATTTGGAAGATAATATGGCAGTTGAAAAGAATTTATCAGAATATAACGAAGCGTCGATTCGCTCGCTAGATTGGAAAGAACATATCCGTCTTCGTCCAGGTATGTATATAGGAAAACTGGGAGACGGATCAGCTCCAGACGATGGTATCTATGTGTTGATCAAAGAAGTGATCGATAATAGTATCGATGAACACACTATGGGCTATGGTAAACAGGTTGAGTTGACCATTGAAAACAAAACAGTTACCATACGTGATTATGGTAGGGGTATTCCTTTGGGTAAACTGGTAGATGTGGTTAGTAAGATCAATACGGGTGCTAAATACGATAGTAAAGCCTTTCAAAAAAGTGTGGGATTGAATGGTGTTGGTACTAAAGCCGTAAATGCATTAAGTCAGTATTTTAAAGTAACAGCATACCGGGATGGTAAAGAGCGAACTGCTGAATTTGAAAAAGGAGAATTGATCAAAGAGCATAAAGAGGCAAAGACAAATGAGCCAAACGGAACAGAAGTTGTTTTTATCCCTGATGAAACTGTATTTAGAAATTTCCATTATATACACGAATATTTAGACAATCAACTTTGGAATTATTGCTACCTGAATGCGGGATTAGCCATGCATTTCAATGGGAAGAAATATGTTAGTAAAAATGGATTACTTGATTTGCTTCTTCGTAAAACAAATCCAGATGAATTGCGCTATCCGATTATTCATTTGCAGGGGGAGGATATTGAATTGGCAATTTCTCATAACAATGATTATGGGGAAGATATTTTCTCTTTTGTAAACGGACAATTTACAACGCAGGGGGGAACCCATCAGCAGGCATTTAGAGAAAGCTATGTAAAAGTGATTCGTGACTTTTATAAAAAAGATTATGAAGCTTCCGATATAAGAACAAGTATCGTAGCCGCAGTTTCGGTTAGAGTGCAGGAACCTGTTTTTGAAAGTCAGACAAAAACAAAACTCGGTTCACAGAATGTTTACGAAGGCGGGCCATCAATGAAGAAATTTATTGAGGAATTTCTTTTAAAAGAGTTAGATAATTTCCTCCATAGAAATCCTGCTGTTGCAGAGGCTTTACGAAAAAGGATAGAACAAAATGAAAGAGAACGCAAAGAATTAGCAGGCATTAAAAAACTGGCTAATGAGCGTGCCAAAAAAGCAAACTTACATAACAAAAAATTACGCGATTGCAGGGCACATTTAAATGAGGAACCGCCTGTTAAAAATCGGGAAGAGTTTATCGTTACTCAAAATAATACTACAATTTTTATTACAGAAGGGGATAGTGCCAGTGGAAGTATTACAAAATCTAGAAATGTAGATACACAAGCTGTGTTTAGCTTACGTGGTAAGCCTTTGAATTCATTTGGACTTACTAAAAAAGTAGTCTATGAAAACGAAGAGTTTAATTTATTACAACATGCATTAAATATTGAGGAAGGGTTAGAAGGGCTGCGTTATAATAATGTGGTGATTGCTACAGATGCAGATGTTGATGGAATGCATATTCGTTTATTAATGATGACTTTCTTCCTCCAATTCTTTCCAGACCTGGTTAAAAAAGGACATGTGTATATATTGGAAACGCCTTTGTTTAGGGTAAGAAATAAACAGGAAACAATTTATTGCTTTGATGACGAAGAACGACAGGCTGCCGTAAATAAATTAGGATCAAAACCTGAAATTACAAGATTCAAAGGATTAGGTGAGATTTCACCTGAGGAATTTGGAAGATTCATTGGACCGCAAATTCGGTTACAACCTGTGATTTTAGAACAAGGCGATCATATTCAAAATTTACTGGAATATTATATGGGTAAAAATACCATGGATCGGCAGGAGTTTATTATTAATAATTTAAAAGTGGAACTGGATTTAGTACATATTATTTAAGATAAGAGTGAAAGAAAAAAAACTGAGAGATCATGATACATGTAGTTTTTGATAGTAATAATGTAATGGCCTTACAAAAAGCAATTGAGTTAGATGAAACTTTGGTTGGTGATATAGTAGAAATTAAAGATGATTATGCGGTTGGCCCATTAGAAAATATTTATGAAACAGAAGGCTATCAGACAAGAAGAGACTGGTGGACTAGTATATTGGAATTCTCGCCATATCAAGACCAGATCAATATTGTGGATGATAAATTAGCAGTTCACCAATTATTAAGAACACTTGAAGAAAATTCAGAGGAGATTGTGTGGATTTGGATGGGACAAAATGCACATGATGTTTGTGGTTATTATTGGTTGATGAGTCAGTTGAAAGATTTACAAGGCAGGATTCAGGTATTATACTTAAATAATCTTCCTTTTATTAATGAAAAAGGAAGCATTTTTTATCCTGTGTATCTTCATGAGATTCAACCCAAGGAGTTTTTGAAAGCAAAAAAATTAGCCCGCCCAATCACATTGAGTGAATTCGAGGTAGATCCAGATGAGTGGAAAAAAACTTGTTCCGAAAATGCAATGGTGCGTTTTTTGGAAGGTGGAAAAAAAATTGTAGGGAAAGAGATCAGTTTTTTTGATGCAGATATATTAACCAATGTAACTAGTGAGCCACAAAAACTATCCCGTGTTTTATCTAATACATTAAATAGAATGAAGGTAAAAACTGGGGATGTTTTTATTGTAGCCCGAATAAAAGCACTTGCTGAAATGGAGAGAGTGGTTACTTCAGGGGATTGGCAAAAAAACTGGAAAGAAATTTCTTTAAAACTTTCAGGCGGATCAACTGACATAATGAAACAGTAATATGTTTAAAATTGAATGCATACACCATATTGCCATATTAACTTCTCCTGCATTATATCAGGAGTGTAAAAAATTTTATACCCATATTTTGGGTTTTACAGTTATTCTGGAAACATTTAGGGAGCCCCGTAATTCCTATAAATTAGATCTGGCTTTAAATGGCCTGTATCAAATTGAATTATTTTCATTTCCAGATTATTTAGAACGAGCTTCTTTTCCTGAATCAAAAGGATTAAGGCATTTAGCATTTGGGGTGAAAGAGTTATTACAGGCTAGAGATTGGCTTTTTAAAAATAATGTACACATAGAAGAAATTAGAACTGATACATTAACAGGAAAGGATTTTTTATTTTTTTATGATCCAAACGGACAACCGCTTGAATTATATCAACTTTAAATTTTTATATGATAGAAATTATACCATTAACTAAGATCGGTGAGGACGAAAGGGGTAGTACACATATTTTTGAAACAGATCGAACTGGGGAATTTATATTTTCATTCAGAAAGGCCGGAAGCCTAAGTGGCAGACATTATCATAAAGGATTGTCGGCAAATAAAAATCCGGAAAAAATTATTTTAGTGAAAGGAGAAGGAACTTTAAACTGGTTTAATGTAATGGGTGAGGAAAAGGGATCTGAAAAAATAATTGGCCCTTCATTGGTACATATTTATCCAGGTGCCTGGCATGAATTAGTGGCTGATACTGATATTGTAGTTTTTGAAATGAATGCTTTAGCAGATGGACAAGGCGACACTTTCCGTTTGGATTAATGGTTAAAAGGATTTTAAATTATGGCGAAAGAGAAATCGGAAAATAGGGTTTATGAAAATGAAACAGGCGTTCAAGGTCAGTATAAGACCTGGTTCCTCGATTATGCTTCCTATGTTATTTTAGAAAGAGCTGTTCCGGCAATAGAAGATGGGTTAAAACCAGTACAACGTAGAATTTTGCATGCCATGAAAGAAATGGATGATGGCCGCTTTAACAAAGTGGCAAATATCATCGGTCAGAGTATGCAATATCATCCCCATGGAGATGCGAGTATTGGTGATGCATTGGTTAATCTTGGTCAAAAAGATTTACTAATTGAAACACAAGGTAACTGGGGTGATGTTCGCACTGGTGATGAAGCTGCGGCTGCAAGGTATATTGAAGCCCGCTTGTCGAAATTTGCGTTAGAAGTTGCCTTCAATGCAAAAACAACAGAATGGGCACTAAGCTATGATGGCAGAAAAAATGAGCCAGTTACCCTTCCCATGAAATTCCCTTTATTGTTAGCGCAAGGTGCTGATGGTATTGCAGTTGGATTATCAACTAAAATCCTTCCCCATAATTTCAATGAATTAATTGATGCAAGTATCAAATATTTAAAGGGTAAGAAATTTGAATTGTTCCCCGATTTCCAAACTGGAGGTATTATTGATATTGCAAATTATAACGGTGGCAAAAGGGGCGGTAAGGTTCGTGTAAGAGCTCATATAGAGGAACTAGATAAGAAAACACTTGTGATAAAAGATGTTCCTTATAGTGTAACTACAACTCAGTTAATGGAAAGCATTACCAAGGCAAATGACCAGGGTAAAATAAAGATCAAAAAAGTAGTTGATGTAACCGCAAAAGATGTTGAGATTCAAATTGATTTGGCTGCTGGTATTTCTCCAGATATCACCATCGATGCTTTGTATGCTTTCACTGATTGTGAAGTAAGTATCTCTCCAAATGCTTGTGTGATAATTGCTGATAAACCTCATTTCCTAGGCGTTCAGGAACTTTTAACGGTTTCTGCAGACAACACAAAAAGAATCTTAAATAGGGAACTGGAAATTAAACTGAGCGAATTAGAAGATAAATGGCATTATACTTCACTTGAGAAGATTTTCTTTGAAGAAAAAATATATAAAGAATTAGAACAAAAACACGAAAACTGGGATAAAGTAATTGAAGCAATAGATAAAGCATTTAACCCTTTTAAAAAACGGTTAAAGCGCGATATTCAAAGAGAAGATATTTTAAAACTTACAGAAAAACCAGTTCGTAGAATTTATCGGTTAGATATCAATGAATTAAATGAACAGATCAAATCTATTGAAGCAGATATTCAACAGGTAAAATTTGATTTAGACCATTTAACTGATTTTGCTGTTGCTTATTTTGAAAACTTGCAAAAAAAATATGGTAAAGGACGCGAAAGGAAAACCGAGATAAGAGAATTCGACACGATTCAGGTTAAACAAGTAGCAATTGCAAATACCAAAGTTTATATAAATAGAGAAGAAGGTTTTGTGGGTACAAGTTTAAAGAAAGATGAGTTTCTAACCGACTGTTCTGATTATGACGATATCATTTGTTTTACTAAATCGGGGAAAATGAAAGTGGTAAAGGTTTCAGACAAAGTCTTCATTGGGAAAGACATCATCTACGCTGCTGTATTCCAGAAAAACGACGAAAGAACTACCTACAATATGATTTATGTAGATGGTGCTTCTGGGGTGAGTTATGGGAAAAGATTTAATGTAACTGGAATTACCAGAGATAAAGAGTATGATTTAACGAAGGGTACAGACAAAAGTAGGATTCATTATTTTACTGCTAATTTAAATGGAGAAGCAGAAGTTGTAAAAGTTGTTTTAAGTCCAAATTGTACTGCTCGTATCAAGGAATTGGATTATTTTTTTGAAGAGATTGAAATCAAAGGTAGAGGTAGCATGGGAAATCAGGTTACTAAATATCCCATAAAAACAGCAAAATTTAAAGAGGCTGGTAAAAGTACACTTGCTGGAAGGAAACTATGGTTCGACGATAAATTTGGTCGTTTGAATACAGATTCAAAAGGACAATATTTAGGAAGTTTTGAAGATGAAAAGTTGATTGTGATTTATCAGGATGGGAATTATGAATTAACCGATACCGAATTGCAACAAAGATTTGACCCTGAGAAAATCTTATTAGTTGAAAAATTCGATCCTGAAAAAGTAATTACTGCAGTTTATTTAGATAATGATAAGCAACAATTCAATATCAAAAGATTTAAAATAGAAACTACCACTTTGAAGAATAAGTTTTTATTCATAAAAGATGGTGAGGGTAATAGGTTAGAGGCAGTAAGTACAGACCCTGCTCCAATATTAATTGTACAATCTGGCAAAGGGGCATTGGTTCGAAAAGCTAAATTCAAGGTGGTTAATATGGTAGAAGTGATGGGTTGGAAGGCTGTTGGAAGTAAGCTTACTGATTATAGTAAAACGATTGAAATGAGCTGGGAATCACACCATAAAGAAGATCAAGCACAACCTGAGTTATTTGAATAATTTTTAAAAAGACTAAACATTGTTTAGTCTTTTTTATTTCCTTTGTCAGTCTTAATTTGAATGATTGCGTTTTTATTATAATCACTATTTAAGATGACCTCATATTTTTTCTTACCATCCCTAATAATTAATGCAGCAGTATTCGGGGGAATTAAACCAAGGTTTTCTGCAAACATGCCAAGTTCATTGAACTCTAAACTTTCATCTAATTCAATGGTAAGTTTTACAGACTTATGGGTTAACATGGTCTTAGGTAAAATTAGTTTGCCATTGAGTAGTAATGAAACAGAATCAAAATCAATTGTTCCATTGTCATAAACTTCAAGTTGTATGGTAGAATTTTCTACTTCCACAGTTTTTGTATAATCTTTCTTTCTATTATTGAACTCTTTTTCTGTTACAATCGCTACTGGAACAATGTTTTTTTCAGAAAAATTATTAGGTTTTGAACTGTCTTTACTAATAGAAACTTTCTTAGGAGGAGGAATTTCAGCTATTTTGATATCAGTAGATTGTTTTAAAAAGTCAGCATCGCTGATAATGGGTTTTACTGCTTTATGTTTTGTTGTTTTATTTGATGCCAATTCAGGGTCTTTAAGCATCCTATAATTAATCACTGGCATCAGAAAATTAGCTTCAGAGGCCCTTGTTAAAGATCCATTTAATACAGATTCTGTTTTTGCAACCCTAAGTTCAAAGGTTCCAATTACATCACACATTACTGCTTTTTTAGTACTATGAGAGCGAAAATAAATGACTGGAAACTTATGTATTATTAATAACCTTGTTTTTTTATTATAACTGCATTTAATTTTATTCTTAAAAAGGCTATCTCGAAAATAGTAGTTGAATTCACCTTTTAAATTACTTCCATCAACTTTTAAGATAAATTCTGATAAATAATTTTCGTTATTCCCATCCATTTGGATATGTCCTACACCATACCAACTTCCTTTCACAGTTTGCGCCTTAATTGGGCATATTGCAAAAATGAGTATGAATATAACAAATAGGGGTTTGACGAAAGACATTGTACAAAATTATTGATAAGTAGTCAAACTATCACTTTGAAATAGGATGAAATTGCCATTTTTTCAGTATCTATTGAAACAATCGTAGCTTCGCAACTGTAATTAAGAAAGAATGAATAAAGTTAAAGTAGGGGATTATAATGTTTTAAAAGTAATACGTAAAGTTGCTTTTGGTTTTTATCTAGATGATAGTGAAGAAGGAATTCTATTACCAATTCGTTTTGTCCCTAATGATTTACAAATAGAGGATGAGATAAAAGTATTCATATATCATGATTCAGATAATCGTTTAATTGCAACCACGCAAATCCCCTATGCAATTGTTGGCGATATTGCAAAGTTAAAAGTTGTAGAAGTAACAAAACAAGGCGCTTTTCTTGATTGGGGATTGATGAAGGATTTATTCGTTCCAATGTCAAAACAATTAGGAGGAATGAGGCTCGGAGCTGAATACCTAGTAAAATTGTATCTAGATGAGCAAACTGGCAGGGTAGCGGCAACTGAAAAAATTGATTTTTTGTTAAGTAATGAAATACTCACAGTAAAAGAAAAAGAGATTGTTTCATTAATTGTTTATCGGAAAACTGAATTAGGTTATGCAATGATTATAAATAACCAGCATATAGGTTTATTGCATAGTAATGAGATCTATAGAGAAATGATAATAGGTGAAAAACTGGAAGGATTTGTAAAATCTATTCGGCCTGATAATAAAATCGATGTGGTTATTGGTAAACCCGGTTTTCAAAAAGTGGAAGATGAAGCGGCTAAAATTTTAAGACTTTTAGCAGAAAACGATGGTTATCTTCCTTATCACGACAAATCGGATCCCGAGGATATCTACGCATATTTTGCTATGAGTAAAAAAGTGTTTAAAATGACTACTGGAACTCTATATAAACAGCAAAAAATAGTATTTACAAAAACTGGTATTCAGTTAGTGGTATCAGATTAATTTTAACCAAACGTTGTGTACACTTTCAAAACTACCATTGCATCAATTTCTTCAAGTAGTTCGTTAATTCCTTGGCCATTTTTTGATGTTCTAATGCATTTGGATGCCAGTCGCTTCCGTTTGGTATAAAATTACTAAATTCAAAATAATAAATATCATTCAGTTTATTGGTATTTACAACACTATGAATCATTTTTTGCAATAAAATCCATTTATCTCCTCCCGGATTCGGGCCAGCAGCACAAACAATTTTAGCATTGGGATAATTGTTTCTGATTTTGCTTATGAATTGTTGATAGGTCTTTATGAATTTTTCAGAATCAACATCTACAGAAATATCATTGGTACCTAATTCAATAACCACTAATTGTGGTTGGGATGTTTCGAATTTCCATATAGCCTTTTTATTCTGAACAATTTCATCGTATAATATGGGTTGAGTAAAACTACTACTACCGCCATAGCCTTGTAACATGCCTATACCAGACCTACATATAGCGGTATACTCAGCCTGCAAATTTCTAGCTGTAATGGCTCCATAACTGATATAGTTATCTTCGGAATCATAGCTAAAATGTTCATCATGGCTTTTCCCGTTTATCCCATACCCACAGGTATAAGAATTGCCAATAAATTCAATCTTTCGATCCAGAATTTTTGGGGTAAATAAACTTGATCCATTATTAATCTTGAATCCTTTAAATAAACTGTTTCCAGAACTCCATTCTGTATTCCTGATAATATCCAAATGGTGTTTTTGATCATATAAATTTTCTGCTAACGTATAAACAGAATCAACAGCATTTGTTTTTAATATATGTACCTGGTTATCTATTACAATTGTAAAATAGTTAGCGGATTGTTCTTTCAAAACAATTTGAATACTTGAACCACTGAAAATAGTTCTAATAGTACATCCGGAATACATGAACGCAATCTGGGTTGGATCACTAAAATCAAATCTGCCTATAAAAGCTATATTAGGGGAATTAGCTAAGATTGAATTTGTTTGTCCACTTGTGTTAATAAAACAGAAAAGGCAAAGTATGTATAAATAGTATTTCATTTGATTAAATTTTGAATTTATGAGCGGATAAATTAAATGTAAGAATTTTATATATTATTGTATTCGATTATTTAGTTATTTAAATTATTATTGTAGTATTAATTAGAAACATCCGTTTTTGATTTAGTAGATAGTTTTAATCCCGTTTCAGTTAAGAAAATGTGTAGAATATCGATATTGTTGTTTTTATTTTTTAATCCGATGAACCTGCTTTTTGCAGCATTACATCCTATATCTAAAAAGGAAAACACAGCCAATCCCATTCGTTTTGAAATAGTAGCTTCTCAAAAATCAGGGCAATTTTCTACAACACATCCTGTTCAGTTTCAATTAATCGTTTCAAACAAATCTAAAATTAATCAGGAAGGTGTATTTAAATATGAAGTAAGATATAATGATCTTGATGTAATCATTAAATCCTTTGATATAAAAATAGCGGTGGGTGGTTCCTTAAAATCATCAATTCAAATTCCTATTGAGTATACCGGTAACTATGACGTTATTTTCCATTTAGACCTCATTAATTATAGTGAAAATATCAAAGAATCGTTCGGCTATATCGGAGAAAAAGGAAGCATGGAGACGGCTTTAAAAAATGGGTATTCGTCAAATCCAAAAAGTAAAAAATTACCCCTTACCGATTATAACGAAGCGATGGTAAGTTCAAAAGAACCTATCATTGAATCTGAACCTGCTGAAGGAGAAATTATCACAACTGTTAAGTCTTATTCAGAAGATGGCACTTATAATAAGTCTGATAAAATTATGTATGATGTAGATTTTAAAAGCACTTACAATATTTCACAGACAGGGGAGTTGAGTTATCAAATATTAGACGATAAGGGGAAAGTTGTTTTTGAGCAAAAAAAAACAATTAAATTAAAAAGAAAAGGATTTGAATCGCTTACTTTAAAATTGCCCAATCCGGCATCAGCAGGGGTTTATAAAATGAGGCTATGCTTAAATTTGAGTGCATACGATGACACTACACTTTATGCCTTTGGGTACAATATAGCAGATATTAAAACTCCCTATCATCGGCCACCAGACTTTGATGCCTTCTGGGAAGCTACTTTAGCAGAATTGGCTTCTGTAGATCCAGAATACAAAATTACTGAGTCGGTTGAATATAGTGATGCAGAATTCAACGTGTATCGTGTAGATATGAAATCTTATCAAAGTATCCCAATTTATGGTTGGCTGTCGATTCCTAAAGCGAAAGGGAAATATCCATTAATTGTAGGGTATGGTGCTTATTTGAGAACAATAACACCTGAATTCTTTCACAATTATGCATGTTTTATGCTAAATGTTCGGGGAGTTGATCCAGTTGTTATGGAAATGATCAATCCTGAAAAGAAAGAGCTATTTGTGTTGGGAATTGAAAGCAAGGAAACATATGTATACAGAGGTATTTATATGGATTGTATCCGTGCAATTGATTTTTTAGTTTCTCACGCAAAAGAATTCAATTTTGATATGGATCGTGTGGCAGTTTACGGTGGAAGTCAGGGAGGTACTTTAGCGTTGGTTACAGCTGCTATTTTGAAAAAAAAGATTAATACTGTATCTGCA
Organism: Bacteroidota bacterium; assembly: GCA_025363385.1. GTDB lineage: Bacteria > Bacteroidota > Bacteroidia > Chitinophagales > Chitinophagaceae > Sediminibacterium. The sequence goes on from JANYEA010000148.1 coordinate 43,466, forward strand.
GATTCACCCGTATACTGTGATTTTTATAATACACTTGATATTATTGCCACTGAAAAAAATCCATGTTATATACTTCGTGACCTTAATAATTTACCAGAATATCATCCGGCTTTTGCCAGAGAAAATATTTTACAAACTTTGAGTTATTTTGAGGTGCAGAATTTTATTCCCGCCATTGAATGTTCTGTTTTAATAGGTACCGGATTGATGGATATGATTGCCCCACCCACTACTGTGATTGCGGCATTCAATAAAATGAAGCAATCAGTAATTGCAAAAAGCGAATTGTATACCTATCCAACTTATACCCATGAAGTTCCAACTAAACATTATTTCATCAGAGGTAATTGGTTCGATGAGGAATTAACACCTCGAAGGGCTAAATCAGGACTTGGAATATTTAATAAATAATCAGTTTAATTAAAGTAAAGCTCCATAAAGTACTTCAACAGGATGCAGGGCTTTTCTTCCTGTGCCATCCTTGATTTGGTGCCTGCAACTTGTGCCAGGGGCTGCAATTATGGTATCTTGTTCTTGCTTACGGATAATGGGAAACAATACTAACTCACCAATTTGTTGAGAAAGTTCGAAATGTTCTTTTTCATATCCAAAAGAACCAGCCATGCCACAACATCCTGAAGGAATGATTTCTACATTATAATTTACAGGTAGCGATAAAACCGAAACAGAAGACTGAAGATTACTAATAGATTTTTGTTGACAATGTCCATGTAATTGAATGGTTCGCTTTTCAGATACAAACAAACTAGAATCAATTTGTTTGTTAGCAATTTCTTCTGCTAAAAATTCATCAATTAGTTTCACATTTTTTGAAAGTGTTTTTGCATCTTCCCATAAGTGGTCATCTACCAGATCAACGTATTCGTCTCTGAACGTAAGTATCGCAGATGGTTCTACACCAATTAAAGGTGATTGTTCCGTAATAATATCTTTTAAAAGCGATACGTTTTTATTTGCAATTTTTTTGGCATCCCTGATGAGCCCTTTTGACAAACTGGCCCTACCACTTTCCACATGCTTTGGAATGATTACCTTATAACCCAATTGTTCCAATAATAAGATAGATTTAATGCCAATATTGGTATCGTTATAATTGGTGAACTCGTCGCAAAATAGGTAAACGGTTTTTTTAAAGTGGGCTTTCGAATGCTGGCTTCTATTCTTAAACCACAAATGTAAGGTAGTGTTATGTAAGGTTGGCATTGACCTTTGTTCAGCAAAGCCTACAGTCTTTTTAATAATTCCAGAAGTAATCTTATTGCCTACAAAAAAGTTATAAATATTTGGAGCCAATGAACCCAATTTTGAAATTGCTCCAAAATTGGCTATTAACCTTGACCTGATAGGCACTCCATTTGCATCATAGTATTGTTGCAAAAACTCAGCTTTAAGTTTTGCCACATCCACATTTGAAGGGCATTCAGATTTACAGCCTTTACAACTTAAACAAAGGTCCATTACTTCATAAATCTCTTTATGATTAAATCGATTGATCTTGTCTGAATGGGTAAGAAATTCACGAAGTATATTGGCTCTCGCTCTGGTTGTATTTTTCTCGTCCCTTGTAGCCATAAAAGATGGGCACATGGTGCCGCCAGATATTTCTGTCTTTCTACAATCGCCCGAACCGTTGCATTGCTCTGCATGTTGTAAAACATCTTGATCATGGTATCTGAAAACAGTAGGGAATTTAGGAGTTTTCTGACCAGGTTCATAACGCAGCATCGTATTCATTGATGGCGTATCTACAATTTTATTGGGATTAAAAATATGTTTAGGGTCCCAAATATCTTTCACAACTTTTAAGAGTTGGTAGTTCTTTTTTCCCACCATCTGTTCTATAAATTCACCTCTTAATCTTCCATCACCATGTTCACCGCTAAGTGAACCATTATATTTTTTTACTAATGTTGCAATCTCCTCCGCAATAGTTCTAAACAATTGATTTCCTTCCTGTGTTTTTAAATTAATGATTGGTCGCAAATGAATTTCTCCTGATCCGGCATGAGCATAATGAACAGAATATAAACTATGCTTTTTTAAAATATCATTAAAATCTCGAATATAGGCTGGAAGGTCATTTACATCTACAGCTGTGTCTTCAATTACAGGTACAGCCTTTGCATCTCCAGGAAGGTTACTTAATAATCCCAGACCTGCTTTTCTTAGTGTCCAAATTTTTTTGGTATCTGCACCAAATAGGAGTGGAAAATGATAACCTAAACCTGCAGCTCGCATTTCGTTCTCTACATTAGCGGCAATTTCAATTATTTCATCCCTTGTATTTCTGGCAAATTCAATTACTAGTATGGCTCCTGGATCTCCTTGTACAAAAAAGCGATTTTTACTTTGTTCTATATTGTCTTTGGTACATTCTAAAATATAATGATCAATCAATTCACTCGCAGAGGGATGGTATTTTAAAGCTATTAAATTTGCACGGAGTGATTCATCAATTGTATTAAAATGAACACAAAGCAAACCTTGTTCTTTTGGAGGAAGTGGAACTAAGTTTAACTTGATTTCTGTGATAAAAGCCAAAGTGCCTTCAGAACCCGCTAATAGTTTACAGAAATTAAAATTAGGTTCGCCTACAATAAAAGGAGCTGAATCTAATAACACATCGATTGCATATCCGGTATTTCTTCTTTCTACAGATTTTTTTGGAAACTCTTTTTTTATTTCAAGTTGATTATCGTAATTACTAAGAATCGATCTGATAGATTTGTATATAGAAGCTTCCAAATTTGTCCCTTCACATTTTTCATGAAAAGCGTCTAAACTTAATTCATTAAAAATAGCTTCTGAACCATCACTAAGAATTGCTTTAACCTCGAGTAAATGCTCTCTCGTACTTCTATATATCACAGAATTACTTCCGCAAGAATTATTACCAACCATTCCGCCAATCATCGCCCTATTTGCAGTGGATGTTTCTGGTCCAAAAAGTAATCCATAAGGTTTTAAAAATACATTTAACTCATCGCGAATCACACCAGGTTGAACCCTTACCCAATGTTCTGCTTCATTTATTTCAAGAATTTGGGTGAAATGTTTAGAAACGTCAACAATAATTCCATTTCCAACAACCTGACCCGCAAGTGAAGTGCCTGCCGTTCTAGGTATGAGTGAGGTGTGGTTTTGCAAGGCAAATCGAATCAATTCTTTTATGGCAACAGAAGAATTGGGTATCGCAACTGCAAGTGGCATTTCCCGGTAAGCAGAGGCATCGGTTGCATATAATGTACGCATCGTGGTATCAAAATAGAACTGACCATCAAAATCCTTACTAAACTGTTTTAAAAGCTCCTGCATTGCTTGTTTTTTCCTTGTAAACGATTGAATCATGCGAATTTACGTCTTTCCTATTATGCAGGATTTAAATACTAAAGAAATGAATGGATGTTATTGTATAGGCGGTTAAATGACGAAAAAGTTATACTAAATACAGGTTAGTTGGTATTTCTATGGAGTTATAAGTAGCGCACTTTTACAGTGCTTAAAGAGGAATCAAACCAGCTAAAACTAACTTATGGAATTCGAGATTTACGGTTCAATTATCGCATTAGCAGTGATTTTATTTTATTTACATCCTGCTAAAAAGTTATATAGAGACTAGAATTTAATTACTTAAAAATATTTGTTAGCTCCCAAATTAAATGGTTTGCTTGAATTAAGTATAATCATTTTGTAACATTTAATCTGTAGCCTAAAAAGAAATCCCTAAATATTTAGGGGTTTCTTTTTTATTTCAAATCCTATAGATAATCAACTCATTTCTTTTAATGCATTAATCAAAACGTCTAATTCTTTAGTAAGTGTAAAAACGTTGGGCGTTATCCGACAGCCGTGAACATTAGCACCATCAATGGCAACCGTATATATTTGATATTTCTTTAAAAGTGTTTCTGCAAGAACACTGGGTTTTATGCCATCAATTCCTACATTTGCTATTGCGCAAGATCTTTCGGGTTGCTTTGGTGTATTGATGATTATTTTCCCGATTCCTCTAACTTTAGTAGTCCAATATTGTTGTAAATAACGCAAACGAGCTTCTTTTTTTTCAGGTCCTAAATTTTGGTAATAGTCAACTGCATCAGCTATTGCCAAATCTGTATGAACCGGATGTGTGCCAATATGGTTTAAACGGCCAATGGATTCTAATGAATCGCTTTCTGCAATCAATGGCCAGATCTTTTTTATTTTCTCTTTTCTTACGTATAAAATCCCTGCGCCTAATGGCACACTTAACCATTTATGTAAGCTGGCACCATAATAATCGCAATGTAGATCTGGAATATTAAATTGAATATGTGCAAATGCATGTGCACCATCCACCATTACTTCCGCACCTTTACTGTGTGCCATATCACAAATCTTCTGAACTGGTAAAATTTGCCCAGTAATATTTACCATTTGAGGTATCATTAATAATTTTGTTTTGGCAGTTATGGCATTTGCATACATCTGCACAATCTCATCATCATTTTGTGGATGGTTCGGAATGGATAAAACCTTATTAATGATTCCAAATCTATTAGCTGATTGTTTAAACATCTCTAGCATGGAACCATAGTCTTGTTCTGCCATAATTGCTTCATCGCCAGGTTGCCAAGGAAAGCCACCAATGATCATGTCTAAAGATTCTGTAGTGTTTCTGGTTAAAACCAATTCATCTGTACTGCATCCAGCGATTTTGGCAACTTTCGCCACCATATTTTTTTTATTTTCGAACTGCACAGTTCGCATATAATATGCCCCTTGATAATTTACTTCTCTCACATGCTCCACAAACTTTTCAAGAATAGAGGTTGGCAGAATATTATAATAGCCACTTTCAAGATTTATGTAATCGGGTTTTAATCGATAATGGCTCCTAATAGCTTCCCAATAGTTTTCATCTGTAGCTAAATCCAAGGCAGATTTATTTTCCATTGATCTGATCAAAGAATCAATACTGTCTGATTTAAATGATGATCCGATACCAACAAGGGCTAAGCCTTTTAAAAAGCTGCGTTTGTCCATTTAAAAAGGTTAAGCTGTTTAATAAATAATAAATTCGATTTTGAATATCGGAAATTTACAAAGAATTAGACAATCTTTCAATACTGTAAAATACTCATAATGCAAACATGGATGATTTATGCGCTTTTATCGGCCTTTTTTGCAGCATTTACTGCTATTTTTGGAAAGCTTGGATTAAAATCAATTGATTCAGATCTAGCAACTGCCGTAAGAACATTCTTTGTACTAATCATTACATGGGTTTTTGTTTTATTTCGAAGTAAATCGGATGGAATTTTCCATATATCTAAGCAAAATTGGTTGATGTTAGGATTATCTGCCATTGCCACTGGCTTATCCTGGTTATTTTATTATCGTGCTATGCAAATGGGCAAGGTTTCTGAAGTAAATGTAGTAGATAAGGCAAGTATATTTATTACGCTTATCCTGGCATTTATTTTTCTGAAAGAGCCTTTCACTCCAAAAATCTTACTGAGTGCAGGTTTGATATTTACAGGAATGATGGTAATGGTTTGGAAATAAGTTTAAGTTTGTGTGATGCAAGTATTTAATACGAATAGTAAAATTATTATAAGCTGTCATAAATGGCTTTCTCCAGCCTTAAGCAAGGAAGTAGTAGAATTGGGTTTTCATATCGATAGGTCATTTCAAACTGGAGTAGAAATTACAGGTACTGTAAAAGATTGTATAAAGTTGAACCTTCATTTAAGGTGTGCAAGCCAAGTGATGTATTCATTAAAAAGTTTTATTTGTAACGATCCAAATGAGCTATATAAAAATCTGGTTAATATTGAGTGGGAGAAATTGATTGCTTCAGATGGATATTTTTCAGTTACTAGTAATGTGTTTCATCCCACAATTCAAACAAACCTTTTTGCCAATCTAAGAGTGAAAGATGCGATAGTTGATAGAATGCGGGAGACAACTGATTCTAGGCCAAGTTCAGGATCTGAACTTTCCGGTGCAGTTGTGTATTTATTTTGGAAACATGAAGAAGCAGAAATATTTTTAGATACCTCTGGGGAAACATTAGCGAAACATGGGTATAGAAAATTACCTGGGAAAGCGCCTATGTTAGAGGCCTTAGCTGCTGCAACAATACTATCCACAAAATGGAATAAAACGGCCCCCTTTATAAATCCGATGTGCGGTTCCGGAACTTTAGCAATTGAAGCAGCTTTAATTGCAACCAATCGTGTACCTGGGTTACTGAGAACCAATTATGCTTTTATGCATATCAAGGGATATGTTCATGAATATTATACTATCATTCGAAATACACTCGAAGCTCAAATTCATATCCCAGAAGGATTAAAAATTATAGCATCGGATTTGAGTGATAAAGCAATTTCAATTACAAAAATCAATGCTGCTGTGGCAGGTGTAGAAGATTTAATTGAATTTGAAGTATGTGATTTTGGATCAACCAGTATTCCAGAGAAAGGAGACTCAGTTATCATGTTTAATCCAGAATATGGCGAACGTTTAGGGGATGAAATCGAATTAAATGCTACTTATGCCAGAATCGGTGATTTTCTAAAGAATCAGTGTAAGGGCTATACGGGCTATATTTTTACAGGGAACCTCGATCTGGCAAAGAAAATTCGTCTGAAACCAAGTAGAAGGATTGAATTTTACAATGCTACAATTGATTGTCGATTATTAGAATACGAGCTTTATGCGGGAACAAGACGAACTGATAAGACAGAAATTGAATCTCAATAAGTGGCTCTCAAAATCTAATCCATCTATTTGGTAACCAATCTTTTACTTTAAATTAAGTTTATTTTTTTTTGTAATTAGTGATTTATTGTCGTAACTTTTATTAACAAAACTTTAAGTTATGCATCAATATCACATTGTATCCAAAATCGCCATCTATTTACTTGCGGTGGTGATGATTATTTTTGGTGTTTTTTATTTTATTAACCCCCGAGATCTGGTGGTTTTCATTCCATCTTATGTGCCTGGGGGAATTATGTTTGCCTATTTTGTAGGTACCGCTTTTATTTTGGTTGGGATCTCTTTTTTAACCAATCAAATGGTAAAGTTCTTTGGTTATGCACTCGCAATTTTATTATTTCTGTTTGTTTTGTTAATTCACTTACCCAATTGGCTGAATGCAGGGGATAAGGAAATGAAAATGTTGGCATTTATTAATCTTTTAAAAGACACTGCCATTGCAGCATTTGCATTGCATATTGCGGCAGGAGCGCATCACCAGCATTTACATTTAGAAGATAGCGATTAGTGAATTAAATATATTATTCGTCATTCAGGGCAGATTATCTCATTCCTGAATGATCTTTAGTATCTAAAATTAAACTGGTTAGGTAACACATTAATTAGTACAGTTTTCCCAGAATGTAATTCACCGTCCACTTGAATGGCTAATTCTTTTTCTGCCTCAATCTGAAATTTTTTTCCCCTCCTTTCAAATATAAAAGGAAGATTAGAATGTCTACCCGATTTAAGAATAGGTAGGTATTTAAGTCTTTGAAAAACAGATAATTTTTTGCATAAGAAAATATCAAGTTCTCCATCATTGATTTCAGCTTTTGGTGTAATCATAAAACCACCTCCAGCTCTGGAAGAATTATTAATTATGATTAATAAAAACTGATCATTCCATTGTTCATTTACAGATTTGATATTAAATTTCTTTTCTCGAAAGCTTAAGATTTTTAAAACTACAGCTATCATATACCCAATATGCCCACCAAGAAATCTAATAGTATTCATAGATTTTAAAATCTCTCCATCAAAGCCAATCCCAAAACTGTTAATGAAAAGGGTATTGTTACATTTCCCCGCATCTATTGGTTTTACCTCTGATTTTAATACCCTTTCAAATATTTCTTTATTACTGGCATCACCATAAAGCTTCCAGGAAAAATCATTCCCTGTTCCAGTCTTAAAAAGTGCTAAGGGTGTTTTACAATTTGGGAAACGATTAATAAAATAATTAATACTACCATCTCCACCAAGTATCCAAATATCTGAAAACAAATGAAATTGATCAGGCCATTCATTGTGAAATACAACAAATTGTATTTGTTTATTGATAAGCTCTTTTTCTAACCAAACTAGTAATTTTATAAAATCACCTTTACCAGCGAGAGGGTTTACTAAAATGGCAACTGAAGTAATTGCATGATTCTTAGAAATTTCGATCATCAAGAATTTGTTTAGGAATTGTAAAGCTCATTGATGTCCCTTTATTTAATTCGCTTTTTAAATGAAGACTTCCACCATTAATTTCAATAAATTCTTTTGTTAACAATAACCCCAAACCAATTCCCTTTTCTCCAATAGTTCCAGAAGTACTCTTCATAGCAGATTTATTCAGTATTTGTTTCATCTGAGATTCTAATAAACCAATACCTTCATCAATTACAAATACTTCTACAAAACCTTGTTGATCAATAATTTTAAATTGAATGGTAGCATCTTCATTTGAAAATTTAATGGCATTACTTGTAAAATTCCTAAGTATAATTTCTAAATGGTTTTTATCTATATTAACCATTTTCACCGGGCAATGATTTATAAGTGTAATATTTTTTTTACTAGCTTGGTCTTCAAAAAAAAGAATATTGGAATCAATAGCTTCTTTAAGTTCTACAAGGGTTTTATTTGCTTTTATTCCCTTCAATTGTGATGCAGACCATGTAAGTAAACTTTCTAAAGTATTGACCAGATTATTAATGTTTTTTAAGATATTGGGTAATTGACTGTCTAATGTAGTTAATGGTAATTTTTTTTCTGCAACTGCCTTGAATACAAGTTGAATATTCCGAGCGGGGCCTCTCAGGTCATGACTTATGATGGAAAATAATCTGTCTTTATCATTATTTGATTTTTCTAATTCTAAGTTTTGTCTATTTATGATTTCATTCTTTTCAATTAATTTTTTATTCGCTATTTTAAGTTTTGTATAAAAAAATATATAAACAAATAAAATTCCAATTATTGATAGTAATATCGCGAAGAAATAAACAAGTTCTCTTTTTTTATCTCCAATCTCTTCATGTAACTCATTAATTTTATTTAGATTTTTATCGATTTCAATTCTTTGAACAATTTTTTTTATTTGAGAGCTTTTTTCTTTGTTTCCTTTTATTGATTGAGCTTCAAATGCTTTCGCGAAGAATTTACTAGCGTTAGTATAATCTTTGTTCTTATAGTATCGATTTCCTAATGAATTATATACATCTATGATTTCAGAAAGAAATTCATTTTCAAGTGATGGGTTGGAGTCGATGATACCTTTTAAAATACTATATGCGCTATCTAGGTATAAATTCGAACTATCAATATTTTTTTTATTTGTATAAATTTCTTTAAGATCTATATATGAATTTATGGCACTTCCATACTCATAACTGGCTAAACTAATTTTTATATCCTCTTTTAGATAATTAATGGCTTCATTATATTTTCCAGCCCTATAAAATAAATCACCGATATTTCCCTTAGTAATACCTATCCAAGGATTATTAATTTTTGCTATACTACTATCTAAAACAATTTTTAATTTATATAAAGCAGTATTAAAGTCGTTTTTATCTATATCGATTAATGCTAAAATAGTCATCGCATTTAGTTCAATATTTCCCTGAAAACCATCAATAAAAGATGGCTCTTTATTTTTTAGAAACAGATTACAATATTTATCTGCATAATAATATTCTTTTAGCCGATAATATAATAGAGTATAATAATAATATAATTGATGTTGAACAATTCTGTTGGTAAAGTCTTTATTGGATTCCAATTTTATGGCAAATAGGGCAAATTCCGTTTCTAACTTTTGGTTTTTTGTAATATTTTCAAAAAAAGAAAATAATTCATAAAAAAGTTGTTTTGCGTATCCACTTTTTGACGCTTCTTTCAGTAGTATCGAGGCGTCATTGATTAGCAATTGTTTATCTCTTTTTAAAAGGAAGGCTTTAATTTTCTCAGTTGTAGCTATTAATGCAGTTTCAGATTTACAATTTTTAATTTCATTCTGCCAATATAAAACACTATCTGATTGACTAAACAATTGAAAATGATTCAAAAGAATTAAAAGGGCAATTAGAATAGTTTTAGACATTTTTTTCTGGCAATAGAATTTCATTTCACTTCAAGGTTCTAACGGGAAATTAATTCATTTTGACCAAAAAAAAGAGGCAATCCACTTGGATTGCCTCTTGTGCCCAGAACAGGAATCGAACCTGCACTACCTTGCGATAACCAGATTTTGAGTCTAGCGCGTCTACCAATTCCGCCATCTGGGCTTTTCAGCTCAAAGCATTCATGAAGTTTGCTAAGACAAGGTTTAGAGATTAGCCTATGCTAACCAATCCGCTTTCGACGGGGTGCAATATTACGGCAACATTACAACTCAACCAAAATCCTGTCTAAATATTTTTTTTGATAATAGTACTCTTTTACTTGCAGCAACTCTTTTTCGGAAGAAATACCTTCCTGATAATTTGCAATAATTGTTTTAACAGGTTCATATATGTTGTTTTGTAGTGTTTCTATTTGTTTTTTGATACTATTCTTTGCTTCTTGATCCGCTGCATCCATTAATATTTCATTGATATCCATTACTTCCATTAAAAACTGAGGAGATAACAGATATTTTTCTTCTTCCTGCAGTAATCCTTTCTCCATTAATATATATTTTATCAAGTCATTTTCATTATTAAATACCTGATAAGCTTTGTTCACCTGAGCTGAAATAGCCAAAACATGTTCTTTTTCTTCAGTTGTGCCACTTACAAAAAAGTCTGGGTGATATTCTCGACTCAATTGATAAAACCTTTTTTTTACCCATGCAGTATCGGGTTTAAAGGAAATTGGTATTTGGTATAATTCAAAATGATTCATATATAAATCCGGCTTATAATTGAATGTAAAGGCTTAAAAATAGCCTAACTTACCTTGCAAATCTAACACAATGCTCATCATAGGACTTATTAGAGAGGGAAAAATTCCATCAGACAACCGGGTAGCATTAACACCTGCTCAATGTAAATTCCTCACAAATCACTTTGTTGATATACAGATCAAAGTGCAAAGCTCATTAAATAGATGCTTTACAGACCAGGAATATCTTCAGGCTGGGTTAGAAGTAACTGATGATCTATCCAATTGTAATTTATTACTGGGTATTAAAGAAGTACCCATAAACCAACTTATTTCAAATAAGAAATACATTTTCTTTTCGCACACCAAAAAGAAACAATTGTATAATCAAAAGCTATTGCATGCGATGATGGATTTGGGAATTACCCTGATAGATTATGAATGTTTGGAACATAAGGATGGTCAAAGAATCATTGGATTTGGTTTTTTTGCTGGAATTGTTGGAGCTCATAATGGAATAATGACTTATGGAAATCGAACCGGCACTTTTCAAATTGGAAGAGTTGGAGAGGTAAAAGATTATAGGGAATTAATTCATACTTATTTTGGATTAAAACTACCCCCTATAAAAATTGTGGTAACAGGAAGTGGGAGGGTGGCACATGGAATAGTGGAAATTATGAATCTAATGGATGTGCAAGAAGTAGAAACGGAAGAATATTTATCAAGAGAATTTGATTATCCGGTCTACACACATTTAAAAGGAGCAGATTTATATCAGCATAAGATTACCGGAAATTATTCTAGAGTAGATTTTCATGAACATCCGGATATGTACCAGTCTTTATTCAAGCCCTATCTTTTTCAAACAGATATTTTAATGAATGGTATCTATTGGGAACCTCGAATTCCATCTTTCTTTGAAATGGAAGATTTAAAATCTCCTGGTTTTAGAATTCAGGCAATTGCAGACATTACCGATGATAAAAACGGAAGTATCCCTTGTAATTTAGGCGATGCAACTATTGCAAATCCTGTATATGGAGTTAATAAATTAACAGGAGCAAAAACAGAACCCTATATTTCTGGGAGTATTGATATCATGGCTGTTGGCAATTTGCCTAATGAACTTCCTAGAGACGCAAGCCGTTTTTTTGGTGAACAACTAATCAAATATATTTTGAATGATATACGAACAGGAGGGTCTGTAATCATTGAAAGAGCCACAATTTTAAAGGAAGGGAAAATCACAGAGCTCTTTGATTACCTGAACGATTATGCAGCACATTAAAATTAGTCAAGTGCGCTTGGCATTTTTTCTCTGCCACTTTTGAACTCATCAAAAGAAAGAATTAGGTTTAATTGGAAAAAATTTTTCCAAGTTTGATTGGTTCCTCCACCATTATCAAATCGATTTATCCATCCACCTAAGAATGTAATATTTTTATTTAACTCATAACCACCTCCAATGAAAATTCTGTTCTGTTCTAAAAATGGAGATTCATTATTGATAAATACTTCATCAAATGCGGAAAAGAACAAGGTTTTTGGTTCCACTTTTAAATGGTTGATTGGAATAATTGAATTTAAACGATACCTAAATCTATTTTTATAACCTAATGAAGTAAAACGTTGCTCAATTCTATATCTGTGTTCTATTTTTATGCGATTGATATTGTTTTCTAATACAAATTGCTCCCAAATTCTAAATTCATTATTTAAAATAGGGTCTTTAAAATCCCCTTCTATTAAAGGGTTATAGGTCAAATAATGGCCCATTGCTAATATGGTTGAAATGCTTTTTGGAAAGTTATAACCTATCCCAGCTTTATATTCATAGTAACTGAAGTCTTTATAAATGTGTTGTGAACGAACCTGAAATTCTGCCATTGTAAACAACTTTTTGTTAAAAGTGAGTTTACCTGTTAAAACGTTCCAAGAACCCAATCCTGTAGTTTGTGCAATTGATTGTATGCTAATAAAAAGAGTTGTGAATAACACAACTCTTTTATAATGAAATCTATTTTCCACTCAAAAATATTAAAGATATTGATACCATTGTTTATTGGGATCCCAACTTTCAAAAGCTTTAGCAACTGCAGTTAAGAAAGAAGCTCCGATACTACCATCCACAATTCTGTGATCGTAACTTAAAGAGAGATACATCATATGTCTGATACCAATAGTATCCCCGTTGATTGATTCTATTACCATAGGCCTCTTTTTAATAGCACCTACTGCTAAAATAGCTACTTGTGGTTGGGGAATAATTGGGGTACCCATTAAACTGCCAAAAGTGCCTACATTGGTTAATGTAAAAGTTCCACTTGCTGTATCTTCTGGTTTGAGTCGATTATTTCTTGCAGCATCAGCTAAGCCATTTACTGCCTTACTTAAGCCAACAATATTTAATTGATCCGCAGCTTTAATTACAGGTACAATTAAATTGCCCGATGGAAGAGCGGTAGCCATACCGATATTAATATCTTTTTTAAGAATGATATTATCTCCTTCTAAAGAACAATTCACTAAAGGAAATTGCTTAATCACGGCTGCGATACATTCTATGAACATCGGAGTGAAAGTAAGTTTAGTACCTTCTCTTTTTTCAAATTCCACTTTTACTTTTTCACGCCACTGAACCATATTGGTTACATCAGCCTCAGTAAAGCTCGTTACGTGTGGACTTGTATGCTTACTGTCTACCATATGTTTGGCAATCAGTTTACGCATGCGATCCATTTCAATAATTTCTGTATTCCCAGTGATGGTTACAGATGCAGGATCAGAATATTTTCCACTATGAGAACTTGGTTGATGCCTTTCCTGATGGATTGGATTAGCATGACTAATGCTTACTTTTTGAACTTCAGGTATGTGCACTGGTTGTGCAACCGGAATTTCTTGAATGATAGGATGGTTCACCACTTCATCTGGATAATTCACTTCAGGTGAATAGTCTGTTGGTTTGGTATAGGTAACTTTCTCTTCCACTTTTGGAAATTCAGAAATTGTAGGACTCTCTACAGACTGAATCGGGGTTGCCGGTGGCGTTGGAGCAGAAATAGGTTCTGTTACTGGAAAAGATAAAGGAACGGGAGCTGGTATTGTTGCGGCTGGTGTATAAATGGGTTGTTGAAAAGTAGGCACTTTACCGGCTTTTCTATCTTGTACATATTGAAGTACATCTCTTTTTGATACCCTTCCATCATTTCCTGTACCTGGAATACGTTCTAATTCACTCAAGCTAATACCTTCACTATTGGCAATATTTAGTACCAAAGGAGAATAGAATCGATTTCCAATTGGCTTAGCTATTTCCTGAGAAATAGGAGTGGGCGTATAGGGTATAGGATCTATTTCTGGTATTTGAATTTGAGCAATTGGTTCTGCTACCGGTTCTGTAAAAATAGGTGTTGAACTTACAGCGGGTTCAAAATTAGGAATAGCAGACGTATCTTCAGCTATAGACGGTTCTTCAAAAACAGGTAATTCAACTAAAGGGGCTGTTTCAATTTTCGGAATTTCAGATGTATTGGAATCTGCATTCGTTTGAATACGTGCAATGACTGCACCAATGGGAACCACATCATTCACCTGAAATAAAATTTCAGTGATTATCCCTTGTTCAGTTGAAGGTACCTCGCTATCGACTTTATCAGTTGCGATATCTAAAACTGTTTCATCAAACTTAACATAGTCGCCCACCTTTTTGTGCCATTTCAAAATGGTAGCTTCCATGATACTTTCGCCCAATTTGGGCATCACCAGTTCAGCAATTGCCATACTATCGTCCTGTTTTTAATGGGATAATATTGTACCCTTTATCCTGTCTATCTACTGAAATTGTACAAGCAACCGTATATCTATTTTTAAATATATGATAGTCAATTGATTATAACAATTTATTTTTTTTAATAAATATATTTAACCCTTTGATTTTCTTGTCACAACCTCTCTCTAACTAACAAATGTAGAAGTAACTACAGTAAACTTATTCAAGGGTTATCCACAATTAACATTCGTAAGAAATTTAGGGCATTCATTGCCGTTAAACTGATGTTTCTTCCCCTATTATATCTTAAGTGAATGAGTAATGTTTTTACTTCGTTTTTATGCGCAACAGCTATCCAAACTGTTCCAACGGGCTTATCGTTAGTACCACCATCTGGCCCCATGATTCCACTTACTGCAATACTGTAATCTGTATTCATTAATTGCAAACACTCTTCAGCCATTTTAATGACAGTTGCTTCACTAACCGCTCCCTGCATTATTAAAATTTCTTCAGGAACTTTTAAAACCTTTTCTTTTATTTCATTCGAGTAACTTACAATAGATCCTTTATAAAAAGCAGATGCACCAGGAATACTTGTAAGTAAATGAGCCATGTATCCACCTGTACAACTTTCGGCTGTGGAAATAGTTGATTTTGTGTCTATTAATAAATTAGCCACTATTTGTTCCATAGTCAAATCCTGATCAGCAATTAAATAAGTGCCCACTGCTTTTTTTAGGGCTTCAAAATGATATTCCATTTCAGAATGTACCAGAGCTTTATTAGTTCCTGATGAAGTTAACCTTAATCGAACCATCCCATAATTGGGTAAATAAGCTAGTTTAATATGACTAGGTAAAGCTTCTTCAGTAATGGCAATTCGATTTGCTAAAAAGGATTCACCTATCCCGTAAGTCAATAGTGTTCTATGTTCTATAAAGTTTGTTTTAAAAATAGAAATTATGATAGGTAATACCTCCTGTTGCATCAACCATTTCATTTCATGCGGTACACCTGGGAGTGAAACAAATAATTTGTTTTCTTTTTGAAATAACATCCCCGGTGCAGTACCCTTTTCGTTTTTAAGCACCTTGCAATTATCTGGAACCTCCGCTTGTTTCCTATTCCTTTCTATCATGGGTCTTTTAAGAATCACTTCGAATATATGGGTTACATGATCCAATGTAGGTTGGTGCATGATCATATTTCCACCAAAATATTTACACAATAATGGTTTTGTAATATCATCGGCAGTAGGGCCTAGTCCGCCAGTAATCAGGATGATAGATGCTTTTTTGGATTCTTCGTCTAAAGCATCCCAAATCTCGTTCCATAGATCTCCTACAGCAACGCGCCTGAGAACAGGTATCCCAATTTTATTTAACTCCTGTGCCATCCAGGCACTATTCGTGTCAACTACCTGTCCGATTAATAATTCATCTCCAATAGTAATTATCGTGGCATATATTTTCTCCATATAACCTTTTTTTGCAAATATGATTTAGTGATTGCTACAGACTTTTTTGCAGTATATATTAAAAGTAATTCTTTTTGTGATTCTTGTTCATTTGAGAAAATTGTTTATGTTACGTCTTCATTTTAACAGTTTTAAACAATACGATTATGAACGAACAAAATTTTAAAAACCATGCAAGATTTGTTTTTCTATATCACGTAATTGGTTTTCTGTTACTGCTGTCTTTACTAATAGGGTCAATTATCAATGTATTTCACAGCAGTAAAGAAAACCTGTATTCAGCTACCCTCATTTTAGTAACTAATTTACTTCTAGGTATTACTTTGTTCTTTGCACGTTCATTTGCACTAAAAGCTAATGATAGAGCCATTCGAGCAGAAGAAAACCTTCGCCATTTTATGTTAAATAATAGTCCTTTACCTCAAGGATTGAAAATTACACAAATAGTAGCTTTACGTTTTGCTTCAAATGAGGAATTTTCAGCACTTTGTTTGAAAGCTCAAAACGAAAATTTAAGTGGAACAGAAATCAAAAAATTAATTCAACATTGGAAAGCAGATCTTGAAAGGGTTTAACTTAAAAAAATGGCTCCAATTTTGATTTGAATTGTTTAGGCATTGAGATCCTTTTATTTGTGTCAATATCAATAAAGAATAGAACTACTCGCCCAATAGTGAGTAGTTTTTTTCTTTCATTATATACTTCGTGATGAAATTCTATCTGATGTTTTTCTGGAAGTTCGCGTAATTGAGTCTTAATTGTAATCAAATCATCGTAATGTGCTGGTCTCATAAACTGTGTATGCATTTCCACAACGGGCATTTTTACCCCCATTTCTTCCATGCTTTTATAAGTAATCCCCAAACTTCGAATACTTTCAGCCCTTCCAACTTCAAAATATTGTGCATAGTTTCCATAATAAACAATATTCATCTGGTCTGTTTCCGCGTATCTAACTCTTAAACTGGTGGAATGCTCATACATAGATTTGCTAATTTGTTGACAAACTTACGCACTCTATCTGTTTTTCCACAAAAGTTGGAACGATGTTTGTTCCCATTTTGTGAATCATACCTTTAAAAAGTTTTTGCTTTTTATTAAGAAAGAAACCGAAACCTTTGTTCGAAAGTATTTATCGGAAATAAATAATCAGCCAAATTAGATTTGCGAACCAATCCAAATGACTTTAAGCGAATTACAGGTAGCTGAAAATAATTATAGAGACATGAAACAACATAAATTATTGCTTCCCGTTATACTGTTACTTACAGGATGGATGCAGATTAATGCGCAATCTACAGCCATTTATACCGATCCAGATGCTGAATTTAAAACAGCTAAAGATTGGTATCAGCAAGAGAAATATAGCCTTGCTTACCCTGTGTTCAAACATTTGTACTCAAATTCTGTTGCCTCTAGCAATTTCCCCGATCAAGTATTTTCCGAATCACAGTATTATTATATTGCCTGCGGTTTAAAGTTGCAGGATAGTACTTCAGAATTATTAGCCGATGCGTTTATTAAACTGGATACGCATAAGCCATTGGTTCAAAGAATGAGTTTTTTATTAGGAGAATTTTATTTTCTTCAAAAAGACTATATAAAAGCTCAGAATATCTATGAGCAAACTAATATCGATAATTTAACTAATGCAGAAATTGCCTCTATGAAATTTCATAGTGCCTATGCTTATTTTGTGATGAAGCAATTTGATAAAGCAAAGCCATTATTTAATGTAGTTCGTCAATTGAATAAAGACCCTAATTATATTGAGGCAAATTATTATTATGGTTTTATCTGTTTTTATGATAAAAATTATAAGGAAGCCCTTACCGCATTTAAAATAGCAGAAAAAAACCCAGACTACTCAATGGTTATTCCATTTTACCTGTCTGAAATTTACTATTTTAATGGACAAAGGGAATTGGCTTTAGAAATAGGAGAGAGGGCTCTTCAATCTGGTAAACAATTTTATGATTTACAAATGCGCCAGCTCGTTGGTCATATCCTTTTTGAACAAAGAAATTTTGAAAAAGCACAACCCTATTTAGAAAAATATGTAAATGGTACCGAAAAAGTTCGAAGAGAAGATTTATATGAATTGTCATATTGCTATTACGAAGCATCAAATTGGAAGCCTGCTATTGAGGGCTTTAAACAATTAGGTGGGGGTGAAGATTCACTTGCCCAAAATAGTATGTATCTATTGGCAAATGCATATCTTAAAACCAATGATAAGCCAAGTGCAAGAAATGCATTTCAGTTTTGTGCATCAAATACTAGCAACGCGTTTCAAAAAGAGGTATCTGGGTTTAATTATGCGAAACTTTCTTACGATTTAAATTATTATGATATTGCTTCGAAAGGACTTCAGGCTTTTATCGTTAATTATCCCAAATCTATCTATATACCAGAAGCGAAAGAAATATTAGTGAACACTCTTGCAAATACGAGTGATTATGAAGAGGCATTAGATTTATTCAATAAACTATCGGTAAAAAGTGAAGGTATTTT
>JANYEA010000062.1 GCA_025363385.1 Bacteroidota bacterium
TTAGGATTAGGTATTTAATTCTCGAAGATAAAATAAAGGCTTTGTAATGACTAATATATTTAGTATTTTGTGTCTAAATAATTTAGTTATGTTTAAGGGAATAAACGCCATAGAGTTTTCGAAAAGGTTTCAGACCAACAAAGACTGCTATGAATATTTGGTATCGATAAAATGGGCGAATGGTTACGCTTGTTCTAAGTGTGGTTGTACAGAGAGTCATAAGGGTAGAATGTTTTATTATCGAAGGTGTAAGAAATGTGGATATGATGAAAGTGTTACAGCTAATACTGTTTTTCACGGAGTAAAGATTCCAATGCTTAAAGCGTTTCATATGGTATTTAGAATTACGTCAAAGAAAAAAGGGATGTCTACCATTGAGTTAGGAACTGAAGTTGGTGTACAACAGAAGACAGCCTGGTTGTTTAAAAGAAAGGTGCAAGCGGTGCTGAATAGAGACAAGAATGAAAAGTTAAATGGCGATGTACATATTGATGAAACCCTTATTGGGGGCTTTTCTTCTGCAGTTGGAAGAAGTACCGAAACAAAGGAGGCATTAATGGTAGCAGTAGAAATATTACCAGATGGAAGAACAGGAAATCTGTCACTGGAACATATAGAATCATTTAAAGCAGATGAACTAAAATTTGCCATAAAAAAAACGGTATCAAATGATGCAGCCATAAAAACAGATGCGTATCATTCTTATAAAAAACTAGCAAAAGAAATGAGTAACATTACCATACAGTATTCACAAAAAGGATCAGCGATGGAGGAATTGCATAAACAAATCATGCAATTCAAAAACTGGTTACGCGGAACACACCATCATTGTTCCAGTGAATATTTGTTTGCTTATACTGCTGAATATGAATACAGGTTCAACAGAAGAAACAGAAGGAAGGGATTATTCAATGATGTTTTACAAAGAATGATTCATCAAATTCCACATCCTTACAACTACCTAAAAACACTTTGCGTTTATAATACCTAATCCTATGAATTTTTATACTTATGAATTTGACTAAATGTTTACTTTTTTTCTGCTGCATTGTAACATCTACTGTTTCATTTGCCCAGGATGAAAAACCAACTTTACTTTTAAATGATTTAGCAAAATCAACCATAGATAGTCAAAAAGTAAACATTCTAAATAATCTTAGTAAGTATTATTTAAATTCCTCTCCCGAGAAAGCAAAAAATTATGGCATTGCCTCCATGCAGCTTGCCGAAAAAATAAAATATAATACGGGGCTGGCTCTGGCTTATAAAAACATTGGACTAGCTGATTATACCCTTGGAAAATACGCTGAAACAATTGAGTATTTTGGTCAATCTTTAATAGTATATGAATCCATTGGTGATCTGGATGGGAAAGCAAAGATTCTTAATAATTTTGGAAGCGTATATTATAATAGAGGTGAAGATGACAAAGCACTGGAGAGTTATTTCAAATCTCTTGAAGTGGCTCAATTACTCGGAGATAAATCGAGAATTGCAACAGCACTTAGCAATATTGGGAATGTGTACCATAATAAAGCGGCTACCAAACACCAAGCGCTTGAATATTTTTTAAGATCCCTAAAACTAGCCGAAGAATTAAAGGATAAAAATGTAATTGGAGGAGCAAGTGTAAATATTGGGGAAGTATACCAAGAAATCAATAAAGATGATTCTGCCATATATTATTTCAGAAAATCACTTGATGCCTACAAGAATACTGTTGACATATCTTATACATTTAACGATATGGGGTATGTGTATGAAAAAAAAAGGGATTATAGTAACGCATTAAAATTTCACAACCTTGCTTATGTAACTGCAAAACAATTTGATTCAAAACTGGATATGGCACAATCTCAGTTGGGACTTGGCCGAACCTATTTAAAGTTATCTGAATTTACAAAGGCATTAAATTCGTTTAAAGAAGCCCAGGAAATTTCGTTAGACATTAGTTCCAGTAAAGAATTAGACAGTGCATTTGCAGGGCTTGCCATTTCTTATTCTAATTTAAAAGATTTTAATAACGCATATAAATTTCAAAAACTCTACAGTAATCTGGCTGATACTTTAAATAATTTAACACTGGCTGATAAATTAAGTAGCCTAGAAATTCAACAAAGACAGAGTCAGATTAACCTACTAACAAAAGATAAAGCATTACAATCTTTAGCATTAGAGCGCCAAAAACTTATTAAGAATTCCTTCGCTGTTGGATTAACACTTATTATTTTTATTACAGTAATCATCTATCGAAATTATCGAAGTAAGGTCAAAACAAATTTATTACTTGATAAACAAAAAGATCAAATCGAGCACCTGCTATTAAATATTCTTCCAGCCGAAATTGCAGCTGAATTACAGAATAAGGGGGTCGCATCACCAAGGTATTACGATAGCGTTTCTGTTCTTTTTACAGATTTCAAAGGCTTCACAAGAATTGCAGATCGACTATCCCCTCAAGATGTTGTTTCGGAATTGAATGATTGTTTTATTGCATTTGACGATATCATTGAAAAATATGGTCTTGAAAAAATAAAAACAATTGGAGATGCCTATATGTGTGCAGGCGGGATTCCTGCTTCTGATCCAGATCATTCTCTTAAAATGGTAAAAGCCAGTATTGAAATACGCGATTTCATGCAAAATCGAAATCAAATGCGTATTGAAAAACAGGAAGAGCCTTTGGAGATCAGGATCGGCATTCATGTAGGACCAATAGTAGCTGGTGTGGTAGGAAGAAAAAAGTATGCCTATGATATTTGGGGCAGTACTGTAAATATTGCCAGCAGAATGGAGAGTAATGGGGAAGTTGGTCAGATTAATATTTCAGCTGAGACCTATCACATTATTAAAGATTTCTACAATTGCACCTATAGAGGAAAAATTTATGCAAAAAATATCGGAGAAATCGATATGTATTTTGTGTCAAATCTTAAAGAAGAAGTTCATTTACATCCAGATGCTTTTCTAAATAATGAATTACTAAACTAATTTTCGAATAAAAAAAATTGAACTTATTTTTTTCCACCTTTCTTTATTGGCTTTCCATATTTTTGCATCATAATATCTTTCCTACTCACTCTTACATTCACCTTTTTATTCTTCGCAGATTTTTCATGAAAGGCAGGGCCTGCTTCGTCTTTTTTCTTGATTTTAATATCCGGAATTTTCATGTACACTTTCGGAATTTCATCTTCAGTTAGCTCAGTAGAAATTATCAAATTTTCTGGTAATGCAAGAATTGGAATCTGATATTTCATCAACTCTTCAATAGAACCAATAAACGGCAATTCCTTTTCTGATGTAAAAGTAATTGCGATCCCTTTTTTATCAAACCTACCTGTTCGGCCAATCCGGTGTATATAATTCTCCGGCACATCCGGAGCATCAAAATTAATCACATGGGTAACTTCTGCTATGTCTATTCCTCGGGCCACAATATCTGTAGCAATGATAAATCGATACACACCTTCCTTAAATTGCTTTACTGTATTAAAACGGTGATTTTGTTCTTTGTTAGAATGGATTACTCCTACCTGATCCGGAAATCTTAACGTAAGTTCTTCAAATAACTGGTCTGCCAGTTTTTTGGTAGCTGCAAAAACCAGCACCTTGGTCATGGATTGATCTGCTTTCAATAAATATTCCAACAGATTAACTTTGGTATAAAAATTGGGAACATTATATCTGGATTGTAAAATATTCTCCAGAGGCGTACCTGTTGGAGCTGCTTCAACCATTACCGGGTTATTGAAAAAAATGTCCATTAAAGCCTTAACATCTTCGGTAATAGTTGCAGAGAACATTAAATTCTGCCTTTTTGCAGGTATCATGTCCATGATATTCTTGAGCTGAGTACGAAATCCTAAATTCAACATTTCGTCCATTTCATCAATCACCAGCTTTTTGATCATTTTGGTTTTAAACGCTCCATTCATCGCAAGATCATAAAATCTACCAGGTGTTGCCACCAAAATATCTGCTCCTTTTTCTAACTCTATTGCTTGTGTATTGATGTTAACACCTCCATATACCCCAGTTACAATGACACTCATATGTGAAGTGAGCTTTTTTATTGTTTCAACTACCTGTGCCACCAATTCCCTAGTAGGTACCACAATCAAGATTTGGGGGTCTTTATTTTTATCGAATTTCCATTGCTTTAAGCAGGGTAATAAATAAGCAATGGTTTTACCAGTACCGGTTTGTGCAATTCCACACACATCTTTACCAGACATTGCTATTGGAAATACTTTATGCTGTATGGTAGTTGGAGTTGTATACCCCAAATCATCCAGTGCAGTCCAAAGTGCCGTATTTAAATTTAGATCATCAAATGTCATAATGTTGCAAAGGTAGTTTAATGAGTCAGTATTGGTGATGGCAATTCTTTTGATTCATTTCCAATTGATAACATTGCCATCATATAGGATAAGTCAAAGATTTTTATTTTTGTGCTAAAATAAATCTATATGATAAAGATGACCGTTTTTGATATGGCAGGAACCACTGTAAATGAAGATAATGTGGTGTACAAAACGCTTAGAAAAGCCATAAATGAGGCTGGTTTTCGCTTTACATTAGATCAGGTTCTTGCTGAAGGAGCAGGTAAAGAAAAATTACAAGCCATTAAAAGTGTGTTAAGTGTATTTGGAGGAATTGATGATGATACATTAGCAAATAGTATTTTCCAAAAATTTTTACAGTTGCTTGATTCAGCATACGACACAATGGAAATACTTCCCCAGGATAATGCTGCTGAACTATTTGCTGAACTTAAGAAAAGAAATATCATCGTAGTATTGAATACTGGCTATAATTCACATACCGCCAATTCTTTAATCTCAAAACTCGGATGGATTATTGGCGAACATTTTGATGGTCTAGTAACCGCTTCGGATGTAAATAATACTCGACCAAAACCTGATATGATATTATTAGCTATGGAACAATTTCATATCACAGATCCACAAGAAGTACTAAAAGTAGGTGATTCAACCATCGATATTGAAGAAGGTAGAAATGCAGGATGTAAATTCAATATTGGGATTACTACAGGTGCCCACACAAAAGAACAATTACAAACGGTAGAGCCAGATTACATTTTAGATAATTTGTTAGAACTCATACCAATTATTGATCAACAGAATTAATATTCCTTTCCAATTTCTTTCAAGTTAATTTATGATGGATAAAATACTATTCACTCCTGGGCTACATACTACTAGAAACACAGTAAAGGAGGCCATATTACATGAGTATGGTACTAGGGATGATTTGTTTATCCAGTTGATGAAAGATATTGGAAATGATCTTTTACTTCTATAGTTTTTGTAGAGGATGAAATTCCAGATTTACAAAAAACTGAGCTTTTACTGAAGAGTAGCATTTTTACTCATTTGGTAACTGTTCATTGTGAAACAACTACCGGAATTTTAAATCCTATTGAAGATTTTGGAGTTTTGTTGAAAAAATATGGTATTCAGTATATTGTAGATTCAATGAATGCCTTTGGTGCAGTGCCCGTTGATTTAACAAGTTGTCACATAGATTTTCTTATTTCATCTTCTAATAAATGTCTTGCTTTTAATAAGGCACTTACAGAATTAAAAGAAGAAGGTGGTGTTGAAGGGAGGACAATTAGATACCAAGCTAATTTCAGTATTCTTAAAGAAGGAATGTCTGCATTAGGTTTTACAGAATATCTAAAAGATGAACATCAGGGCTATATTATTAACACCTAGCATTATCCAGAAAATGATGCTTTTGATTTTAAAATAATTTATCTGAAATTGAATCAACGAGGTTTGTGATTTATCCAGGAAAAATTTCTAAAGCGAACTATTTCAGAATTGGAAATATAGGACGAATTTTCACAGAAGATATTACCAATCTTTTAATCGCAATTAAAGATGTTAAACTAGAAATGGGATTTTAAACAATTATTTAAAAATTAACTACTGGTTTAGGATTCACTACAATTGTAATTACATTGGATGCCTGTGTTCCGTCGTTAACTGTGCTGGCCAACCTCTTGTAATAAGTAGTTTGCGTGGGAGGTACAGGATTATAAAAAGTATTGGTTGCTCCTACTATATTATTAAAAGAAATATTATTGGTCGACAACTGCCATTGATAGGTAATTGTTCCTGTGCCACCGGAAGCAATTACAATACTTGTGAGTGGATCTAAGTTTTGCCCCACACAGTACGACTGATTAGAACCAATACTACCAGCAAATAATGTTCCATTGATTGTAGCAATCACAGGTGTTCGCATATTCGATATGCATCCTGTAGTGGTATATCTTGCTTCTGCAAAATAAGTTGTGGTAGTAGAAATGATACCTGTAGTATAGGATAAGTTACCTATAGCTAAGGTTGTGCCTCCGGAAGGATTTAAATACCAATCGATGGTAGTACCTAAAGCTGGTGAGACAGTTCCTGAAATAGTTAAAGAACCTGGACCAGTTCGAGCGGCACCCGTTGTGGTAGCAATGGTTGGTAATGGATTGATGGTTCCGCTAACAGCAATAGATTGAGTATTTGCGCCAATAGAACTTAAATTGATATTACCTGAAACAGAACCGCTAACTCCTGCACTAACTCTCACGTATACATTGGTTGATGTAATGGTACCACCAGTGCCAGTGAGTGTTATGGAATTAGTATAACCTGTTCCAGCAATGAGTGAGATTTCAAAACCAGTGGGGGCTGTAATAATCACATCATTTGTTAAACTAGTTCCTAAAATTGAAATGGATTGATTGCCGGATACCACTCCTGAACAAGTAATAAAAGGATTTATAGTTCCAGAGACTGTAATGGTTGGCTGTGTATTAGAACAATCAAAACTAATCGTTGCAGGTGCATCTAATTTTGCAGTTACTGCATTACTAATAACGGCAGTGTTATTAGAAGGTATTCCTATGGATCCGCCAATATTATGTCCTACATACCAGTACTGATCAATACCTAGTGCACTATTTGTGTAAAATGCTATGGTAAAGTGACCCGAAATACTAAAATCGCTAAACCCTCCTACTCCGTAAATATCAACCGGTAAATTGTTGGTGTAAGTTCCTGTAAAACTTGATTGTGCAGCAATACCAAGCATTGAAGCCACTCCATTTCCCCAGCCGTATACGTGACCTGATGTTGACATAGCGCCTATTGTAAATAATCCAGCTTCTGTGTTCCCATCAATTCGAACAATATTTGAAAGAGAATTGATGGCCTGAAATGTAGGTTGATTAAATGAAGTGCTTGCATTGCCTAACCCTAATATTCCCTGGGTATTAATACCACAACTATATACTTTTAAATTGTTACCCAAAAGAAATAACACATTCGGGGCACTTGTACCTGATTGGCCTAAAGTAACAATATCTACCACCGTAATACCTGCCGGAATTTGAGCAGACATATCATAGGCATAGTTATAACTGGTGGTGGTATTCACTGCTCCATTTACATTGGCAGGGGAGCCCCAATAATAAATCCTTCCGTTTGAAGTAAATGCAAAAGCACCAGAATTTGAAAGGGAAAATTTAACAACCCCCGATAAAAATGTGGAACCATTTGCTAAAGTTACATGATGCCAAATGGCAGGCCCTGCAACAGTTTTATCTCCCTGTAAATTCAGCACTTTTGTAAGCATATAGACATGACCTAATTTGGTAACAATAGCAATTGCAGTGGGCGAAATCTCGAATTGTGCCACATCTGTAACGGATACACCAACTGGTAATTTTAAGGTTACATTGCTTCTACTATCTACAAGAGATGGTCCACCAAAATTTGCCAAACTTGTAATTGCTGAAATATTGGTAAGATCTCCAAAAATGTAAAGATTGGTTGAGGTTCTCAACCCCATTACACTTGGCCCAGTTCTTCCTCCTGTACTAGCAGATTTTACTTCGTAGGGAACCCCAACATAACTGGAAGAAGCCACAAAAACAGGTGCTAATATATCTCCTGCAATACCTGTAGTATAGGTATTCATATTTTGCCCCCACGCCAGTAGCACGTTTGTCCCTACTTGATTTCCTATATAAAGATTAGAATGGTAAGAACCTGTGAATCTATTAAAAGTTAAAGGGTCGCAATTTGATCCTGAAAACAATGGCAAATTTTCAATTCCCATCTGAGAAGATCCCTCTACCCAAACTAAAGAAACAAAAACTACTAAAAATAATCTTTTGCAAATGCTAGAAAATAGATACTGTTTCATGTCCTGCCATTTAAAATTTGGAAACAAAAAGTACTGTACAATTAATTCAATAGAATCATTTTAGTTTGCTACGCTTGAATAAAAAGCAGCGATCAGTTATCGCAATTTTATTGGGGATATAGAGCAGTTTCAATACAATATAAAGGTAGGAAAAATTGCTCAAACCTTTATCTTTCTGCCATATTACCTTAATGAATGACAGTTTAGTAAAGAGGCTGGCTTCAAAAACCTGCAAAACATTCCCCCTTCATTAGTATTAAATAAGTTAATTTCATAACAGATTCGGCAAATTCAATATTATATTCATGAATAAGTCTTTTCGAGTATTTCTTTTATTGATCGCTTGTTTATTTATGAGCGAACTAACAATCATGTTAGTATTAGATTACATCCCAAAATTTCCCAGTTGGGCAGAAGCTATTATTGATGCATCCATACTTTCCATTGTTATCTTCCCTATTATATATCTACAACTTTTTAAGCCCTTAAAAGAAAGCATTGCAAAAAATGCAGACAATGAGGCAAAGATCAAATACGAAAGAAATTTATTCAAAGCATTATTCGACAACCTTCCAGATGCCGTATATGTAAAAGACATACATTTTAGAAAAATACTTGCCAATCCGATTGACCTTAAATACATGAATGTATTATCTGAGGATGAAATCATAGGCAAAACCGATGCGGAAGTGTATAACACAGAAGTGTCAGAAAGCTCCTATGAAGATGAATTACAGATTTTTAATACGGGTGTACCCATCCTTAATAAAGAAAACTATTTTATAGATAATAAGGGTTTGAAACATTGGATGTTAAATTCCAAAGTACCATTTAGAAATAGTACCAATGAAATCATAGGCTTAGTAGGCATTAGCAGGGAAATAACTGAAAAGAAAAAAGAAGAAGAACGTCTGAAACTTTTAGAATCTGTGATTCTAAATACCACGGATGCGGTTGTAATTACAGATATCACACAAGATCCGACTAATAAAAATAAAATCATTTTTGTAAATAGCTCCTATCGCAAAATGACAGGTTATACATTAGAAGAAGTAATAGGAAAATCACCTTCACTATTACAGGGAATTAACACAGATAAAGAAATATTAAAACAGGTAAAGGCATCGATGGACAGCTTTCAGCCTTGTCATTTCGAAGTAATCAATTATAAAAAAAATGGAGAAGAGTTTTGGACTTCTATTTCTCTCTCACCTATTATAAATGCGGAAGGTGTTTATACACATTGGATTGCCATAAAAAGAGATATTACTGAAAATAAACAAATGGAGAAAGCCTATATTTTGGCTAAGGAAAATGCAGAATCTGCTAACAAAGCAAAATCGGAATTCCTTGCAAATATGAGCCATGAAATTAGAACACCTTTAAACAGCGTTATTGGATTTTCAGATTTGCTCAATAAAATGCATTTAGACGAAACCCAAAAAATGTATAATAATGCAGTGTTCCAGTCTGCCAATTCACTTCTCGATATTATCAATGAAATACTGGATTTTTCAAAAATCGAAGCCGGAAAACTAGAAATAGACATTTCGAAAACAAATCTACAAGAGTTAGCATTTAGTGTTACCAATATGATTGGTTTTCAAGCACATGAAAAAAATTTAGAAGTATTACTTAATTTAAATCATGAGATCCCAAAATTTATTTGGATAGATTCATTAAGGATCCGCCAGGTATTGATAAACTTGTTATCAAATGCAACAAAGTTTACAAAAACGGGTGAAATAGAATTCAAAATTACTCCTATCAATAAATTGCCTGATAGTACCTATACATTACGCTTCGCAGTTCGTGATACAGGGATTGGAATCTTACCGGAAAATCAAAAGAAAATATTTGAGGCATTTTCGCAAGAGGATGCATCTACCACCCGTAAATATGGTGGTACCGGACTTGGCCTTGCTATCTCTAAAAAATTATTACGTTTAATGGGAAGCGATTTGCAATTATCCAGTATACCAAACGAAGGAAGTACATTTTATTTTGATATAACCGTAAAAACTGATGTTGAAATTGAACCTGAAAAAGTAACAGACATCAGTCAAATAAAACACGCTCTTATTGTAGATGACAATGCAAATAACAGATTATTGGTTACTGAAATGCTTGCCCTCAAAAATATAAAGTCAGATGCTGTAGAAAGCGGCTTACAAGCCATAGAGAAATTAAAAGTGAGCAATGATTTCGATTTGGTGTTGATGGATTTTAATATGGCTGATATGGACGGAATTGAAACCATAAGAAAAATTAGAAATAAACTAAAGTTAGGGCCTGAGAACCTCAGCATAATTTTGCTTCATAGTTCTGCAGAAGATGAACATATTTTCGATTCTTGCAAAGAGTTACAGGTTGCCGGAAGGTTATTAAAGCCAATACATATTGAAAGTTTATATGATTGTATCTCAAAATCAGGTATACCCATGCAAGATGATTTGAAAAAAGATAGCCCTTATTCCTATGTAAATAATAGAAAGATAAAAATATTAGTGTCGGACGATAATGAGTTTAATATTTTATTGATCAAACAAATGCTCAAAAATATTCTTCCGAATGCAGAAGTTTTTGAAGCAATTGATGGAAAGAAAACCATTACTCTTTTCGAACAGCATCACCCGGAAATTGTATTCATGGATATTCAAATGCCAGAACTAAATGGGTACGAAGCCTCAAAAATAATTCGTTCCCTTTCGAAGGGAATTCACATACCCATTATTGCGCTCACCGCTGGCACTCATGAAGATGAACGAGAAAAAAGTAAAGCAGCAGGCATGGATGATTTTATAAGTAAACCATTTGTGGTAGAAACCCTAGAAGCATGCATAAAAAAATGGATGGAAATTAATATTTATAGGATTAGGTATTTAATTCTCGAAGATAAAATAAAGGCTTTGTAATGACTAATATATTTAGTATTTTGTGTCT
>JANYEA010000109.1 GCA_025363385.1 Bacteroidota bacterium
GTAGCCTACAAAGACTACAATTGGATGATGAAAATGACCGAAAATTTACTGGAACATTGTGCAAAAGAGGTTAATGGTGTTACCGAAGCTATTTTTGGAACACATACAGTAAACTTTAAAGCTCCTTACCAAAGAATTACAATGACTGATGCCATAAAAAAATATACCGGTTTTGATATTTCTGGAAAATCAGAATCAGAACTTTTTGAAATGGCAAAATCGATGCATATTGAGGTAAATGAAACAATGGGTAAAGGAAAACTGATTGATGAAATTTTTGGCGCAAAATGTGAGTCAAACTTTGTGCAACCAACTTTTATTACCGATTATCCAATAGAAATGTCTCCGTTGTGTAAAGTTCACAGAGATAATCCCGAGCTTACAGAACGTTTTGAACTGATAGTTTGCGGTAAAGAAATTGCAAATGCTTATTCAGAATTAAATGATCCTATTGATCAACGTGAGCGTTTTGAAGAACAAGCAAAGTTGATGGAGCGAGGAGACGACGAAGCCATGTTTATTGACTATGATTTCTTAAGGGCTTTAGAATATGGAATGCCGCCAACATCTGGTATTGGAATTGGTATCGATCGACTGTGCATGATGATGACGAATCAGGTTTCTATTCAGGATGTGTTATTATTCCCTCAAATGCGACCAGAAAATAACAGTTCTGATATACCTACCACTCATCAACCATAACAGATTTTAAACATCTATTCTATTGACATAATAGTTTTTTCTTAATACATTTGAATACCCCCACAATAGTTTTCTAATGTGGGGTTTCTTTTTAATAAAAACGAATACTATGCACAAAATTTCAGCCTTCATTTTATGCCTATTTACATTTATGTTTTCGGTAAATAGTCAAACAGCAAAACCCTCAGGCAATGCTCCGCAGTTAGTTACGCAAGTTGAAGGAATAAAAGAATACAAACTAGAGAATGGTTTGCGCATTCTTTTATTACCAGATAATTCGCAGAATAACCTTGTAGTGAATATCGTTTATCTGGTTGGCTCCCGCCACGAAGGTTACGGAGAAAGCGGTATGGCACATTTGCTGGAACACATGATGTTCAAGACATCAAAACGTTACAAAGAAATTAAAAAAGCAATCGCCGATAAAGGTGCAGAGGCAAATGGAACTACCTGGTACGACAGAACCAATTATTATGAAGTAATGCCAGCAAGTGATGATAATTTGAAATGGGCATTGGATATGGAATCTGATCGAATGATTAACTGTCAGGTTTTAAAAGAAGAATTAAAAACAGAATTTAGTGTAGTAAGAAACGAATTCGAGTCGGGCGAAAATGATCCCAGTGGCGTGTTACTTGAAAGAATTGTTTCAAGCGGATACCTATGGCATAACTACGGTAAATCTACCATCGGTAGCAAAGAAGATATTGAAAGAGTACCTGTAGATAATTTGCGTGCATTCTATAAAAAATATTATCAGCCAGATAATGCCGTGCTCATGGTTGCAGGAAAATTCGATGAGGCAAAAGCACTTGCTTATATCCAACAATTCTATAGCGCCATTCCAAGACCAACAAGGGTATTACAACCTACTTATACTGTTGAACCCGTGCAAGATGGTGAGCGTTATGTAGAATTAAAAAGAGTAGGTGATATTCAGTACCTAGGTATGATGTATCACACACCTGCCTATTCAGATAAAGATTATTCGGCAAACCAAGCACTCTTAAACATCCTAACCAATAACCCTTCTGGTATTTTATACAAAGCATTAGTAGAAAAAAAATTAGCAACCAGTGTTGATCAACAATTGCTTGAATTACAAGATCCGGGTTTTACTTATTTTCAGGCAGATGTTCCTAAAGAAAAAAGTATTGATTCAGCTAAGACTGTTTTTCTTTCTACACTTGATAATCTTGGTGCAACTACCATTACTGCAGAAGAATTGGATCGTGCAAAAAATGCTTTGCTCAAAAGAAACGAAAACATTACCAATAATACCATCGGGCTTTGTATCAATCTTACAGAAGCAATTGGTTCAGGAGATTGGAGATTGTTTTTTATAAATCGCGACAGGATAGAAAATCTAAGCCTGGCCGATGTTCAATCTTTTGCAAAAACATATTACAAACCATCCAATAGAACCTGGGGAATGTTTGTTCCTGATAAAAATCCTGATCGTGTTAAGGTTGCAGATGTAGGTGATATCAAAGCTTTGGTGAAAGACTATAAAGGCAAAGAAGTAAAAAAACAAACAGAGACTTTTGAAACCAGTGTTGCAAACATCAAAAAGAATACGCAGTATAAAAAATTATCGAATGGATTTAAATACGCTTTGTTGAAAAAACCAGCAAAGGGCGAGAAGATCACTGGAAACTTTAAACTACGCATTGGTAATGAGAAGAGCCTGGATAATAAAGATATGATCATCACCATTACAGCTTCTATGTTACGCAATGGTACCAAGAGTTTAAACAAGAAGCAATTAAACGATTCGCTTGATAAAATAAAATCTCAAATCAGTATTTCTGCAAGCGGGCAAGTAGTAAACATAGGTGTTACTACAGACAAGCCACACTTTATTGCTTGTATGAGTTTGGTGAAAGAAATCATTAGCAACCCTTCTTTTGATCAAAATGAATTAGAAAAACTAATTGCTCAAACAAAGGCATCACTCGACGCAAATAGAAATGATCCGCAGTTTCGGGCATCCGTCTTAGCTTCTCAAAAATCTGAGCATTATCCAAAAGGAAGTATCTATCATACCATGGATGCAGATGAAGAAACTGCTGCTTTAAATAAATTGAAAAAATCCGACTTAGAAGAATTCTATAATAGTCATTATGGAGCCAACTTCGGAACAGGTGCTTTAGTAGGAGATTTTGTTCCGGAAGAAGCCGATAAAGCCATCAGTATTGTTTTTCAATCTTGGGCTTCAAAAACAAATTACACAAGAATTCCCCGCGAATACTTTGATGTAACAGGTAGCGATGAAACAATACTAACTCCTGATAAAGCCAATGCGATGGCATTAGGATTTATGAATATTCCCATGTCTGATTCAGATGCAGATTTTCCTGCACTTACCATGGCCGATGAACTCTTAGGTGGTGGCGCATTTTTATCTTCTCGTATTCCTAAACGTTTAAGAGAAAGTGAAGGTATGAGTTATGGTGCCGGATCATTCTTCCAGGCATCAAGTGTAGATAAAACAGCTCAGTGGGGCGTATACGCTATCTTTAATCCTATTTATAAAAATCGTTTAGACAGTGCTTTGAAGCAAGAAATCAATAAAGCAATTGATAAAGGATTTACAGAAGATGAGTTGAAAAAATCAACAGACAGTTGGTTACAAGGTCGTAAAATTGCTCTTGGTGTAGATGTACAGCTTGCTAATTTATTAGAGTCGTATCTCAATATTAATCGCGATCTAACATGGTATACCGATATGGAGAAAAAAGTTACTTCATTAAAATTAACAGAAGTGAATCAGGCCTTGGTTAAATATATTAAGCCTGGAAAACTGATCTTGGTGTATGGTGGGGACTTCAACAAAAAATAAACGCTACTTGAGTTAAATTCTCTGTAAGTCATCAACCACCCCAGCTGTATGCCTAGTCCTACAGCAGTATCCCCTCCATCGCATGCGATGGAGGGGAATTTTTTTATATCCCTTCTTTTTAATTTTTACTCTTTAATTTAATCACGATAATTCAAAGCCGGCTTCCGATCGCCTAATAAGGCTTTGTATTGATAATCTCCCTTAGCAATTTTAAATTCATCTTTAGCTTTTTGAATCAACCCTGGATTCGTAAATAAATCAATTGCCGTTAATGCCATTGTTTTAGCAGCTACCATCATACCCTTTGTACCAATTTCTGTACCATCACAAGCAACAGCCTGCCAACTATGTGCTGGCGTACCTGGAATCCAAGTAGCCGCTGATAAACCAACCGTTGGTACAGCGTAACTCACATCTCCTACATCTGTAGAACCTTGTCCTACTTGCTTATCCGTTGTTTTTTTCAAGGCTTCGATACTATTTGCTTTCTCGATTGCTGGAGCTTTAAATGTAAAACTGGATTGCAGTTTCTTGCCAAAAGCAATTTCATCCGCTGTATAAGAAACGCCACCCACTTTTTCAAGATTCACTTGCATAGCTTCTCCCAAAGTTTGATTGATCAAAAGATCATGGGTACCCCCAATAATCTCATAATCCATAGTTGTCTCAGTACCCAATGCGGCACCCTTTGCTGTTTTTACCAATCGTTCAAATATAGAAACCACCTGATCTCTTTGCGGATGACGCACATAATAAAATACTTCTGAAAAATCTGGTACCACATTCGGCGCCTTACCACCATTGGTAATTACATAGTGTATTCTGGTTTCTTGTGGAATATGTTCGCGCATCATATTGGCCATATTGTCCATAGCTTCAACTGCATCTAATGCAGAACGTCCTCTTTCAGGACTCGCAGATGCATGAGCCGATAAACCATGAAAACGAAACTTAGCAGATGTATTTGCCAATGCGCTGATCATGGTAACTTCGTTTGCATCACCAGGATGCCAATGAACTGCCACATCCACATCATTGAACAATCCTGCTCGAACCATGTAAACCTTACCACTTCCGCCTTCTTCAGCTGGGCAACCAAATACTTTGATCGTACCAGTGAATTTTTTTGCTTCTATTAGTTGTTTAATTTCAATACCTGCAGCCACTGATGCTGTACCAAATAAATTATGACCACAACCATGCCCTGCGTCTTTTCCTGCAATGCTCGATTTTTCTGGAACTGCATTTTGTGCAAGACCTGGTAAAGCATCATACTCTGCCAATATTCCGATCACAGGTTTACCTGATCCATAAGTTGCCACAAATGCAGTAGGTATTTCTGCTACACCCGCTTCAACAGAAAAACCTGCTTCTTTCAGCGTTTGTTGTAAGAGTGTAGAACTTTTTGTTTCCTTATATCCTACTTCTGCATAATTCCATATTTGCAAAGCCACATTTTTATATCCGCTATAGCCTGCCTGAATATCTTGAATAGCCTGCGATTTTAAAACATCAACTGGATTTACAGGAGCTGTTTTCGTTTTTGCTTTCTGTGCAAATAATAATCCTGTTGCAAGGCATAGGGCGCTTGCAGTAACAATCTTTTTTGTGCTCATAAATGGTTATTGTTTAAACAAATAAGTCGGTATATAAATATGCGCCTGGAACTACAGAATATTTTTCAAGGTCTGTAATACCCTCGCCTGCTAAAACTTCTTCATCTATAAATGTATGTCCACTGCATTGTGATGCATTCTTTTTTAAAATAAAATATACCGCATCTGCAATAATTTCTGGAGTTCTACTCATTTTTGCCAAAGCTTCTCCACCCAATAAATTTCTCACAGCTGCAGTATCAATAGTGGTTCTTGGCCATAAAGCATTTGATGCAATACCAGCTCCCTTTAATTCAGCCGCCCATCCCAATGCTAACATGCTCATATTGAACTTGGTAATTGTATAAGCAATATGGCCGCCCATCCATTTTGGATCTAAATTTACCGGAGGTGATAAAGTAATGATATGCGGATTCTTTCCTTTACGCAAATAGGGTAGGCAATGTTTTACTACTAAAAATGTACCACGCACATTAATGCTTTGCATTAAATCGAAACGTTTGGTTTCGGTCTGTTCTGTGGGTGTTAATGAAATTGCTGATGCATTATTGATAACCACGTCAATACCACCAAATTTTTCTACAGCTTGTTGCACCATGTGCTGAATCTGATCTTCATTTCTAATGTCTACTTGCACCGCTAAGGCTTTACCACCCGCAGCTTCTACTTCTGCAGCAGCTGAATAAATAGTGCCTCCCAACCTAGGATCTTCATCCACACTTTTAGCAGCAATGATAATATTTGCTCCTTCCTTTGCAAGACGAATCGCTATCGCTTTTCCAATTCCCCTGCTGGCACCAGTAATTAAAATGGTTCTGTTTGTAAACGGCATAGTAAAAATTGTTAGACAATAAATTTCAGTAAAACAATCTTACCAACCTAAGAAATCTTTAATAACCTCTTCAGTTTCGGCACAGGCTTTACTCAAATCATCATTCACAATGGTTTTGGTAAAACGATGATTAAAAGAAATCTCATAACTAGCTTTACTAATTCTGGTAGCTAAACTCTCAGGGGTTTCGGTACCTCTGTTCTGCAGCCTCTTACGTAATTCATCTACAGATGGTGGTTCTATAAAAATAGAAAGGCAAGTGTCTTCAAACTGCTGTTGCACTTGAATGGCCCCTTTTACATCAATATCTAACATGGGTATCTTTCCAGCAGCCCAAATGCGATCTAATTCAGATTTAAGTGTACCATAATATTTTCCTTCATACACCATCTCCCATTCTAAAAAAGCATCTTCGTGGATCTTTTGCTTGAACTCATTCTCACTGATAAAATAGTAATCAACCCCATCCTGTTCTTTACCCCTTGGGCTACGTGTAGCAGCAGAAATTGAAAATGATAAACTCGGATACTTATTCAACAAATAATGAGTAATGGTAGACTTACCTGCTCCGGAAGGTGCTGTTATAATGATGATCTTGTGATGAGATTGGATCATGGGATAGGTTTCGTGCAAAGAAACAATTTAAATAAATATCCTAGCTGTAAAATCGATTAATTACTATGTGTAATGGGCAATTGTATACTTGCAGCCACTCTGTCGTCTTTCATCTGTTGCAAGATCAGCTCAGGATGTGATGGATAAAATAACTTAAGGCGCTTATTTAAATTAGAAATGCCAATTCCCTGTCTACCCTTATCTTCATTCACCGTAATTTTTCCACTATTGGTAACCATGATAAAGACATGATCTTTCATCCTCTTCACTTCCACAACAATAGATCCACCTTTTACTAATTTGTTGATCCCATGCTTGATGGCATTTTCTGCAAGGGTCAATAAAATACTGGGCGGTACGGTAACTTCAAACAAATCGGGATCCACATCTACGCAATATTCTAACCTTTCTTCAAATCGAATTTTCTCGAGTGCCAGATAATCCCTCACAATCTCAGATTCTTGTTGTAGGGTTATAAAACTTTGTCTTTCATAATTCAATGTATGCCTCAATAGTTGCGACAACAAAGTAGTAGCGTTTCTTGCCTGATCTCCATCTGTAATAATCAGCGATCGTATACTATTTAGTGCATTAAATAAAAAGTGTGGATTTAATTGTAGTCTTAATATTTCCAATTGTGCAGTCTGTAACTCAAGCACAGTATGCAATTGCCTCAAATCTGCTTTTGACTTATAATACAAGAATTTAGAAATATGATACATCAGTAACCATACTGCTAAATATCGGCTCCAGTTAATCACATTCATAAAAAAGTTTAGATTAAAAAAGCTAAGCTTTACTTTGTGATTGATAAAATAAAATAAAAATGTACCTGTTAAAGGAATGATTACAGACATTACTACCCAGCTCACCAGCATCCAAAAAAATTGAAAGATATATGCTTGTCCGTTAAAGTTAGAGTGATTGATAATATATCTGTAAAGATGCGTAAAGAGCATAGCAATCACCGTAAGACCCATCAAAGACAAGAAATCAGGAATTGTAAAAAAACCGAGTCCGATATAATTAATCAGTTCATAAAACAACATGGCAAGCCAACCACATGCCTGAAATATCCAGTATAGTTTTTTTCTGCTAACCTTGTCAATTCTAAAATACTTGTTCATTCATGCAGGGTTGTGTCTATATTGCACATACAAATGTGCCATAAAAAAGATATATCAAATAATTCTTTATTTGAGTGCTTTAAAAAAGGGATAAATGAGCTGATTCAGGGATAAATTTTTTCTTACTCCCTTTCCTCTTCTAGTTTCTTACTGTTTCGACCTACCGCATAGAATGGTTTTAGTGAAACATAGATTTTCTCAAATTGAAGATCTCCGGATACAGTTCCTGTTTTCGCATGTTGAAAATACGAGCGTGTCTGTTTCAAAATTTCATGACCCACCAATAAACGAGCATCTTCAAGATGACGTTTTACTGCATCTACTTCCACCATTAATTCTGTGTATTGCTCATATAATAACATGTAATTATTACAAGCCTGAATATCAACATAACTGGGAGCAGAACTCGGACTCTTTCGCATCATTGCAATGGCTTTTAAGGCAAAGTCTTTTCTTTTCAAGTGTAGCTTAAACAAGCTCCTTCTTTCTGACGGTACTAATTTTACTTTATTAGGTATCGCACTTTTAATGGATGCAAGATGCTGTTTGATGGCCAACAGCTCTGAGCCGATGAAGCCTCTGAAATTCGCCATTTATGGGGGTTTAGCGTTAACATGTAAACTAATATAAAATTGCACAATATCATCATATTAGACGATTTTTTTTATGTGTAAAATCAAAAGCAAATCTTAACTTGTTATACAAAGCTTGCTGCCCATGAGATTTCTTTGGACACTCTATTTTCGTATTATCGGATGGAAAATAAGAAACCCCTTTCCAAATAATACACCTAAAGCGGTGATCATTGTAGCACCACATACTTGTGTAGATGATTTGTTTATTGGCCTTGCAGCAAGAAGTATTTTAAGACTAAAAACCTTACAATTTTTCGGGAAACAAGAACTATTTAAAGGACCTTCTGGTTGGCTTCTTCGCCATTTTGGTGGGCACCCGGTTGACCGCTTCAGTAAAAAAAATATGGTTGATCAGGCTGTAGACCTATTGAATGATCAATCTGAATTGTTACTAGCACTCTCTCCTGAAGGCACCCGAAAAAAAGTGGAGCGACTCCGAACGGGATTTTACTATATCGCTCAAAAGGCAAAAGTGCCCATTGTAATGGTTGCTTTTGATTTCGCCAATAAAGAAATTAGAATAGAAGAGCCATTCTACACGAGTAATAATGAAGCAGCCGACTTCAAAAAGATCATTGATTATTTCGCACCTGTTCAAGGAAAATACGCTGAACTAGGTCTTACACATTTACAATTTATTTGAAAAGGAAGAAATATGACTGCATCGCATAACCCCCCATCGATTATTGATAGTTTTTGCCGTTTTGAGCAAACCAAGCCCAATGATCTGTTTTTATCTGAACCTGTAAATCAGGTTTACCAGCATTTTAGTTGGCAATCAGCTGGTGAAGAAATAAGAAAAATGGTAACAGCTATCCATGCAATGGGGTTACATGAAGGAGATAAAATTGCCATACTTAGTAAAAATTGTGCCTACTGGATCATGGCCGACCTGGCCATCATGATGGCAGGATGTGTTTCTGTTCCTCTCTATCCCAATATCAGCCCAAACTCATTAAATGAATTGCTTGTTCACAGCGATGCTAAAATGATCTTTCTGGGTAAACTGGATCAACCAGAAAACATGCGGTCAGCCATTCCAAAACAGCTTATTCAAATATGTTTCCCGTTTTATCCAATTGAAAATTGCCCCACCTGGACCGATGTTACCAGAGACCAAAAACCCGTTGTTGGTAAACCTTTAATTGATGTAGACTCATTAGCATGCATCATTTATACATCTGGAACTACCGGACAACCCAAGGGGGTCATGCATACTTATCGTGCTATGAATTTTGCTGTGGCTTCATTCTTAAAAGCAAACCCAACCATTCAAACTGAGGTGTTCTTTTCTTATCTACCGCTTTGTCATGTTGCCGAAAAAATGTTAGTAGAATGCGGGGTATTATTTACTGGGAGTAGTATGTATTTTGTAGAATCGATGGATCGTTTTTCAATTAATTTACAAAATACCCAGCCTACTATTTTTTTAGCGGTTCCGCGCATTTGGGAAAAAATGCAGGAAGAGATCCTGAAAAAAATGACACAGAAAAAGCTAAATCGTATCTTATTGATACCCATTGTGTCAACTATTTTCAAAAAGGTTATTAGAAAAAAATTAGGTCTCTCTAAAGCGCATTTTATTTTTACTGGCGCTTCTCCTATCAGTAAATCATTATTGAATTGGTATGCCTCTCTTGGAATCAACATTATGGAAGCTTATGGGATGACGGAAAACTTAGCCCTTTCTCATGCAAACCGAAAAAACAGTATCAAATTTGGTACAGTTGGAAGACCTTATGATGAAGTGGTTGTTCGTTTAGCAGCAGATCAGGAAGTTCAAGTGAAAAGCGAGGCTTCCATGAAAGGATATTATAAAGAACCTGCACTTTCAGCTGAATGTTTCGAAGATGGATTTCTCCGAACCGGTGATCAGGGTTCTATAGATGCAGATGGCTTTTTAACAATAACAGGTAGAATTAAAGACCAATTCAAAACAAGTAAGGGAAAATATATCAGCCCGGCACCAATCGAAAACCAGCTTCTTGCCAATAATTATATCGATCAGGCTTGTGTTGTTGGCCATGCTATGCCCCATGCATTTGCATTATGTATCCTCTCGGAATCCGCTAAAAATGTAGAAAAAATTCAACTTACGAAAGACTTAATCGCATTTTTAAAATCGGTGAACAACAATTTAGAACACCATGAAAGGATTGCCAAACTGATTGTACTTCAGGAAGAATGGACCATCGAAAATGGAGTACTTACCCCTACCCTGAAAATAAAAAGAAACATCATTGATGCAAAATACCAAAGCCAATATGTAGGTTGGAATATTGCTAATGAAATGGTAATTTTTTGTGATTGAACAGTTTCATTATGAATGCTTTATGAATTAAACCATGAAATGCAATTTTTGTATCAATTTTACGTTTTAATTCTAATCAACAGTTTAAAACAAACAGATATGAAATTTAGAAACTATGTTGGGCTTAGTTTGAGTGCATTAATGTTGTTCTCTTGCGTTAGCCAGAAACAAATGAGACAAGCTGAAGCAAAGTATGGTGAATTAAATGGTGCTTACCTTGAATTACAAGGCAAATATCGCACACTTCAAGACGAACAAAGTAAGTGTAACAACCAAGTAACCGACTTGAATACAAGGAAGTCTGCCCTGGAATCTTCAAACGCTGATTTAAAAAATCAGATCGATTACCTAAAACAAAACAATAACACTGTTTTGAATCAATTGAAAGACCTTTCTGTGGTTACAGGTTCTCAAGCAGAGAGTATTAAAAAATCTTTGGAAAATATTGGTTCTAAAGATATTTATATCAAAGACCTTCAAGGTTCTATCGCTCGAAAAGATTCTTTGAACATGGCATTAGTCATGAACTTAAAAGGTGCAATTGGAAATCTAGACGATAAAGACATCAATATTAAAGTTGATAAAGGTGTTGTATATGTAGATATCTCTGATAAACTTTTATTCAAAAGCGGTAGTTATGAAGTAACTGCTAGAGCGAAAGAGGTTTTAGGAAAAGTTGCAAAAGTATTGAATGCTCAACCCGATATCGAGTTTATGGTGGAAGGTCATACCGATTCACTTGCCATTAAAAGCGAGGGCATTACAGACAACTGGGACCTTAGCGTAAAACGCGCTACTACAGTTGTACGTATTTTACAAACCACTTACGGATTAGATCCAAAAAGAATGACTGCTGCCGGACGTGGTCAATACCTTCCATTAGCTGATAACACAACTAATGAAGGTCGTGCTGCCAACCGCAGAACTAGAATTGTAATCTTACCTCAACTAGATCAATTCTTCAAATTATTAGAAACTAAGAAGTAATAGATAGGCTAACCCAAATTCTACTGCCATCCTCCCAAAGAGGATGGCTCTTTTTATTCCAGTATGTAAAGAATTTATGATAGATACCGCTTTTCTTCTAAAAGTTCTTTAATTTTAAAAGTACCCAACTTGGTTTATCCGGCTGATTTTAATTATCATTTTATATGTGGTTACTAAACCGAGCAATTAGACCAAAATTAATAGCAAGTTCATTGCTGTTATTATTTCTCGCTGCATCAACCTTTTCAAGAGCCGATACAATTCCTATTGCAAAACAAGGGGTATTAGATTTGCGTCAAATAGACCTGTCGGCTAACACTATTCCCATGAGCGGAGAATGGGCATTTTATTGGCACCAGCTTATTACACCAGACAGTATTCATTCAAATCCAGAATATACGGTTTATCCAAATTTATGGAACGATACTAAATTGAATGGTGTTCAACTTCCTTCAATTGGTTATGCAACCTATTATCTGAAAGTGCTGCTCCCAAAAAACAAAAGCGATCTGGCACTTTATATTCCAGATGTATATTCCAGCTATCGGCTTTTTGTGAATGGCAAAGTATTTTCACTAAACGGAATTCCCGGTACCAGTAAAGCAAATTCAGAAGTTAACTGGGTAAGCAAAACACTTCCCCTTGATGTTGAAAAAGATAGCCTCGTTTTAATTTTACAAATAGCAAATTACTGGCACGCAAAAGGCGGCCCCTATAAAGAAATTGCGATTGGCAATCGAACAACCATGATTCTTAACGAAGAAAAAAGTAAGGCTTATGATTATTTACTTACCGGATGTTTATTCATGGGTGGTCTTTTCTTTATAGGATTGTACCTATTTGGAAAACATGATAAAGTAATTCTGTACTTCTCGCTTTTATGCATCTCATATAGCTATCGGGTTATTGGCGGCGGCGGTTATGAGTTACACCATATCTTCCCAGAACTTCCATTCTGGTTAACATTCCACTTAGAATATTTAAGCCTCTACGCTGTTGCATATACCTTTTCACTTTATACCTGGTATCTATACCCACAAGATTTTAATAAAAAAGTATTAAAGTTAATGATAGTGATTAGTATTGGATTTGCCAGTGTAACACTTCTATTACCATCTATTTATTTTACAGCTATTATTAATTATTTTCTGATTGCTATGCTGATCTTTTTTCTTTACGTTTTATACGTTTACATAGAAGCAGCTAGAAATAATAGAATAGGCGCAAAGTATTCCATATGGAGTACAACAGTAGGCTTGATTGTGAACATACTAATTGTATTAGAGCATTTCGGGATTACTAATCCACACAAAGGCTTGATATTTATTGGATACATCGCATTTTTCTTCTTACAGTCTTTAATCCTTTCTTTTCGCTTTGCATTTGTTTTAAAAAAAGCAAAAATTGAAGCGGAACAAGGATTACAAGCAAAAAGCGAGTTTCTCTCCACAATGTCTCATGAAATTAGAACACCACTAAATTCTGTAATAGGTCTATCCAATTTATTGTTGCGGGATAAACCAAGGGAAGATCAACTGGAATATTTAAACGTCATGGTTTTTTCTGCAAACAATCTATTGTCTATTGTCAATAATATTTTAGACTTCAACAAAATAGAGGCCGGAAAAGTAAATTTTGAATTAATTGAAATGGACCTCAATAAAATGGTAAAAAATATTATTGCAGGGTTCAAAACTTATGCAAACGACAAACAAAATGAATTGATCTTACTTAATAATTCTTCTCATGACGTTGTTGTTATGGGAGACCCTACCAGGTTAACCCAAATACTTAATAACCTTATAAATAATGCTATTAAGTTTACAAAAAAGGGGAAAGTAATTTTTTCAATGAACGTTCTAGAAAAAACAAATGATACTATTAAAGTTCAGTTTGTAATTCAAGATACTGGAATAGGAATTGACAAAAACAAACAACAACAAATCTTTGAAAGGTTTACTCAAGCAGACTCATCCACTTCAAGAAGTTTTGGTGGTACCGGTTTAGGTTTAACCATTACAAAAATGTTACTCGACTTGCAGGGAATAGAACTTACACTTGAAAGTGAACTTAAAAAAGGCTCCACTTTTTCTTTCATTCAAAATTTTCCTTTGGTTGAAGACCATTCTACCAGTATCCTTCCTTACCAGCAATTACCCTTAGAAGAAGATATGCCTCTAAAAAATATTGATATTTTATTAGTGGAAGATAGTGAGGTAAATATTTTAGTGGCCGTTAACTTTTTAGAAAGATGGGGTGCCCGGGTGGATGTGGCTTTGAACGGACAAGAATGTTTAGACATGATAGATATAAACAGGCATAAACTTATTCTTATGGATATCAGTATGCCTGTTATGGATGGATATACTGCCACAAAAATGCTCAGAGAAAGAGATATTCAAATACCCATCATAGCATTAACGGCTAGTCCGCCTAAAGAAATAGAACAAAAAGTAGAAACGGTGGGAATGAATGATATTGTTGTGAAACCTTTTTTACCGGAAGAATTATTTAAAAAAATATTACACTATACCCATGTGTTCCGATCATCAGATTTAAATTGATAAAATCAATTATTTAATCTCTTCAAATCCACCAGTCTGTTTATTCTTGCGCACATTATCCCAGGTAAAGTAGCGGCCATTCATTGCCACGTAAACACCTTTGGGCAATGCTTGTACGAATGCCAGTGCACTTCCCAGATTGAAGAGCCCATCTGAACTTCCAAATTTATAGGGTATCATCGCTCCTGTTAATACAATTGTTTTATCAGAAATTTCCTTTGCCAACACCGCTGCCGTTTCAGCCATGGTATCTGTACCATGCGTGATGATGATTTTATCTTCATCTGAGTTCTGACACTGCCGTGCAATTAATTGCCTATCGTCGTCTGTCATCTCTAAACTATCTAACATCATCAGGGTTCTGATATCTACATCTACCCTGCACCGTCCTAATTTCAGTAGTTCGTTAATATGCGTGTCTTTGAAATACAATTGTCCATTCAATTCATTGTATTCCTTATCAAATGTTCCTCCGGTGATGAAAATACGTATCGACATAAAATGGTTTGACCAAAATT
Source organism: Bacteroidota bacterium (assembly GCA_025363385.1). Lineage (GTDB taxonomy): Bacteria > Bacteroidota > Bacteroidia > Chitinophagales > Chitinophagaceae > Sediminibacterium. The sequence continues at coordinate 14,750 of JANYEA010000109.1, forward strand.
AAGAAAATAAAATAGTTATAATTGATACTCATTTTTTGGCATCTGTATGCGTATCTCCTTTCTTTTGTTGGTTCTATTCTATTCTTCTTGTGCTGTTAAAACCAGGCAAGTTTTGATAGTGCCTCGTAATGAAGAAGCGGGAGTTGTGAAATTATATTTCAGAAATAGAATAAAAAATAAAAGATAACAATACTAAAGACCTGATCGTATTGATTTATGGTTTCAATGATCCAATTCTTAGTAATATATGGGGCCATGCACAAAGTAATTCTGTTAAAGTATGACTGGGCCTGAGAAATATTCTAAACAAACTCAGTCAAAATATTCGATTAACACTACTCACATATAGTCTTGGTGCCAGTGTTGCCACGCATGCATTATTTAATCCAGGTAAATGGCCTAAAAATTATCAGAAAGAATTAGAACAAGCATATCATTCAGAAAATGTTCCTACACCCAAACAAAAAGATATTCGAATTGCCATGAAAGCACCCGCAATACCCGGTATTAAAGTGATTGATCATATTGATTATCCCATTCCAGAGAATACAGTTCCTACCATTACCAGGGTTGTTATTGGATATAATCATTTTGATTATGCCGTTACAAAAGGGGGTCTCTTTGCCTCTGCGTTTGGTTCTACCGCTCTGGGTGCCAATCATAGAATGAAGTAAATAAAACTACCCTTGCCATCAACGAAATCAATCCAAAAATCAAAGTAACCCCAGTTGATTTCTCTTTATATATTTAGAAAGATAGTTTAAGCAACAAAAAAATGCAGCGCAAATCTCCTTACAAACAAAAGGAAAATGGCGTGCAATTTTATGAATAGAATCAATACTTAGCAGTTTTTTTAAAAGCGATGATCGTCTAGTAAATTATAATTTATCGTACAGTGAGCGTAATTTTTCGCGGGTCATGATTTTTTCCCAATCCTTGCCCAATGCATTTTCCCATAATGGTTTCATGCCCATGGAAACATTGATCATCTTTTCAAAATCTTCTTCCGATAAACCTTTGCAGATGCCTACTGGAATATCAATATTGTTTTTCTCTACCATCCACTTAAATTCCTTCACACCCGCAGGATAGTAATCTTCCAGATGATTCATAACAATACAATTTCCAATACCGTGTTTGGTTCCCAATAAATAACTCAAACCATAACTCACAGCATGTGCCACACCTACTTGGGAATAAGCGATACTCATTCCACCTGCATAAGATGCCATCATCAATTGATCATCACTTTCTTCATCCCAATGATCTTTCTCTACATATATTTTCTGGCATAATTCCAATGCCTTTTCTCCATAGCTCTTACTAAATTCATTCAGAAAAGTTCCTTCTAAACTTTCAATACAATGAATATAACAATCCATACCCGTATAGAATCGCTGATTAAAAGGCGCGTCTTTAGTTAATTCAGGATCCAACACAATCTGGTCGAAGGGTGTAAAATCTGAATTCATTCCTAATTTTCTAACAGGACCAGTCAACACCGTTGTTCTGCTCACTTCAGCACCTGTACCACTTAAGGTTGGTATACCTACTTTATAAACACCTGCTTGTTTTACCAGGTCCCACCCTTGATAATCTGCTGAAGAACCTGGGTTGGTCATCATCAGGGAAACTGCTTTTGCTAGGTCCATTGCCGATCCACCACCAATTCCAATCACTCCACTAATGGTTCCAAATTCTGCTTTTAAATCCTCCGCTAATTTATCTACTTGAGTTGTCTTTGGTTCATAAGTAACATCAACAAACACAATTTTATCTTTACCCCTTAATGGCACACGACTGGCCAAAGGTTTACCTTCAAAAAAATGATCTACCAGAAAAATCATTGGCGCTTCACCCTTTCTTTGTGGTGCTAAAATTTCATCTAACTGATTAAAGCTACCCCGGCCATAAACCACATAGCTAACCATTTTAAAATTTCGAAAACTTGCCATAAGATTCTATTTAAACTTAATTGATGGGGTAAAGATACATGAATTCAAAAAAAGGAAAGAATCCTAACAATTGTTTAAAACCAGGCTGACTTCATCTTCCAATAACGAATATTCTCGAATTTAATTTCCGATCCGTTACTAAAGAACTCCAAACCGTTTTCTGATTTTTCTGGAAAAACCTGTGCTGTAAATACAACTGAACCATCGGCAGTATAAATTTCTACAATGGATTCATCAAAGAAAATATGCAATGCAATTTTGCCATTCATTGTTTTAAGATCTGCCGCTTTCTTATTGATGGTAGCATACTTGGCATTGAACGAACAGTTTGTATTTGTTCTATCAATAAATAGCTGTTCCAGTGTAGCATCATAACCAATTTCAAAAAAATGCCCATTTCCAACAGCAATCCTCAAACCACCAATGGCATTTTTAGACGGAATCATATCCAGTTCCAATTCAAAACAGTTTCCTTTTTGTTTTAAACTGGCAGTTTTAGAAATCGTTCTATTTGATATATTCTCTTGAATAGCACGTAGTTTTTGCAGCGCTTTCATTGGTTGCTGAATCAATACCCAGACATCGCCCTCTTTCTTTACCGATAATTTTCTGGGCAAAGACATCGCACTCTTCCAGGGTTTAGTAGGAATCGCATTGGCATATTCCCAATTATTAACCCAACCTATACTAACTGGCTGCTTATCCGGACTATTATGATAAGTTACAGCAGCATAATAATCAGTGCCATGATCTTGTTTGTGGATCTTAGCGCCTGGCTTGTCTTCAATGAATTTGGTGCCATCAAATTCACCCACAAAATATTGCATGGTGCTATTCTGCGAAGTAAATAAAACCCACTTATATTTTCCCGGCACATTTTCAATGGGCACTTGCAATAAATCCGGGCATTCCCAAACACCACTGAGATCTCCTGTAGGACCAAAATTGCTCAACAATTTCCACTCTTTTAAATTAGTAGAAGCATAGAAAGAAATTTGATGTTCATTGGGTTGAGATACCGCCATAATCCAACTTTTATTGGGCTCATACCAAAACACATTAGGATCTCTAAAATCTTTCTTATGCAGATCTAACACTGGATTTCCTGTATATTTTTTCCATGTCAACCCCTCATCATTACTAAATGCCAATGCCTGTGTTTGCAAAGTATTGGTATGAGCAGTATAAATGGCAACCAAAGATTCTTTTTTAGAATCACTTGAAAATCTAGTACTATTCTTTTTATCTACTACTGCAGAACCAGAAAATATCATTACCCCATTCTCCTCTGCAATAGCCACGGGTAATTCATTCCAATGAATCAGGTCCTTACTAGTTGCATGACCCCAACTCATATGCCCCCATACATTTCCAAATGGATTATGCTGAAAAAATAAATGATACAGGCCATTATAGTATACCAATCCATTTGGGTCGTTCATCCAGTTTTTTGCAGGACTAAAATGATATTGTGGGCGATGGGTTTCTTTAAATAATACTTGTTCCTGTGCCTTATTTTTTCCAGCCAAAAACAAAAACATTATAAAAATAATCTTGCGCATTATTTATTTTTTAGTTGATGAGTTTCTTTTCTAAATCTTCTAAGGAAATGTTTTTAGTTTCAGGCATGCTCGTAATTACCCAAATCAATTGTAAAACCATCATGCCTGCAAAAAATGCAAAAATAGGCCATGGATTTTGTTTAAAAATGCCATTGTCTTTGTCTAAGAAATAGGGCGTAATTAAAGTGATGATGGCTGCAAATACCCAGTGAATACTTGCACCGAAAGACTGACCGGCAGAGCGAATTTTATTCGGAAATATTTCAGAAATGAATACCCAGATTACTGCTCCTTGTCCTACCGCATGTGCTGCAATAAAAAGCAGTAAAAAAGTCATTAAGAAAATCGGACCGGTATGCGCATAAAAAGCATAAGACACTAACGACAAACTAATGATATAACCAAAGGATCCAATTAACAAAAGTGTTTTTCTACCAAGCCTGTCAATCAGATATAATCCCACAAATGTGAACACCAAATTAGTTCCTCCAATTGCAATGGAATTGAATAAAGATTCTTTTGCAGCAAGCCCGGCTTTTTCCAGAATTTCAGGAGCATAATATAAAATGAAATTAATACCAGAGACCTGATTAAAAAATGCAATTAAAAATGCCAGCGAAATGATCTTTTTGTGTTTTGCGTTGAAAAATTCAGAAGCCTTTCCGGCAGATGCTTCGTATTGATTACTTTTTATGATGTTAGCCTCTTCCGCATCCACATTAACTACACCTATCTGAAGCATGATTTTCTTAGCGGCTACCAAATCATTTTTTTTGGTGATTAACCACCTCGGGCTTTCAGAAATACCAAATACTAAAGATGTATATATGATAGATGGGACCGCTAGAACGCCTAACATCCAACGCCAGTCGTTTGCGCCACCCACGCCCTGTAAAAAGTAATTTGATAAAAACGCAATCAATATACCAAACACAATATTAAATTGATACAAAGCCCCCAGCTTACCCCTGGTAACAGGTGTCGAAATTTCTGATATATAAATGGGTGCAACCACAGATGAAACGCCAATGCCTAATCCTCCTAAGAAACGGAAGAAAGAAAATACATAGGGATCATTTGCAAATGCAGATCCAAGTGCAGAAACTGCAAATAAAAGACCTACCCACAATAACACTTTTTTTCTTCCATATTTTTCAGTGGGTATCCCCCCAAACAAGGCTCCTATCACGGTTCCCCAAAGAGCCATCGACATAATAAAGAATCCATGAAAAAGGGGGGAGGTATGCCAGAGTTCTTTAATCGGTTGGTTGGCACCTGAAATAACTACAGTATCAAATCCAAAAATAAAACCTGCAAGGGCTACCACAATAGACCAGCGTAGAAGCTTGTTCTGATTCATAAGCAATCGTTAGTTTAATACAGAAAGATAGTGAAAGCCATGCAAAAAGTTTCAGTCAAAAGATTGATGTGATAAATTTATCAGTATACCTATTTCAATAACTTTGCAGCTTTGATTAAATCTTCGGGGGTATCAATTTCCACGCCCATATAATTGATTACCACCATGCGTAATGGAATACCATATTCCAGATAACGAAGGCATTCAATTTTTTCTGCCGCTTCTAGGGGTGTAATCGGCCAGTTCGTAAACTGCATCAGCGATTCTTTTCTAAATGCGTACACGCCAATATGTTCATAATAAGTAATGGGTAAGGATTTATCTCGTGGATAGGGAATCACACTTCTTGAAAAGAAAAGGGAGTTCATGTTTCGATCCACGGCCACTTTTACATAATTGGGATCTTCTATTAATGCAGGGTTTTTTAACTCTTGCATTAAGGATGCCACTTTTACCGTTTCCCTATCCGCTCCTGTAAATGTGGCAAGAAGTTTTTCAAGCGGGTCTCTTTGAACAAATGGTTCATCTCCCTGCACATTCACAATAATATCGATCTCCATATTTGCTGCCGCTTCTGCAATTCTATCGCTTCCGCTTTCATGAGATTGGATACTCATGATTGCCTTACCCCCATGTGAAGTTATTTCCTGAAAAATTAGTTCACTATCCGTAACCACATATACTTCATCAAATAAACCAGTTGCAATTGTATTATCATAAGTATGTCTGATAACCGTTTTATCTCCCAATAATTGCATCAGTTTTGCTGGAAAACGGGTTGCTGCATAACGAGCTGGAATAAAAGCGGCGATCTTCATAAAAACGATTTATGCAAAGATGGGGCGAAACAATTAATAATCCGTTTTCACATTTCGATCAAATGGAATATTCAATTGAAAGGTTAAACTCTCATCCTTACTATTATCCAATACATCTAAACCATATTGAATCTGATCGATCGGGGTATAATTAATGGTTCTAAAAATTCGATCCCAAAATGAAAAGATATTTCCGTAATTACTATCTGTTTGTGGCCTAACTATATGATGATGCACTTTATGCATATCCGGTGAAATAATCACCCAACCAATTGCATTATCCAACCACAAGGGCAATCTGATATTGGCATGATTGAACTGAGATAAAACCACACTGATACTTTGATACATCATTACTAACCACATGGGGGCTCCGCAAACCAAAACAGCAATCATGGCAAACACTGCCCTGAAAACACTTTCCCCTGGATGATGTCGGTTGGCTGTTGTTGTGTCTACATGCGTATCGGCATGATGCACCATATGAAATTTCCACATCCACTTTACCTTGTGTTCTATCAAATGAATCGAATAGGCGCCGATCAAATCCATCAATAATAATCCAACGATCATGAACAACCAAATTGGCATCGTAAACAATTGCAGCAACCCAAAGTGGTTTGCAATTGTCCAATCACTTGCCTTTACAATTAATAGAGCAAATGCAAAATTGATGAAGATGGTTGTGATGGTAAAAAGTATATTAAGAGAAGCATGTTTCCACTTCTGGTATCTAAAATGAAATAGGGGGAAAAAACTTTCAATGATCCAGAAAAAACTAATCCCCCCGGCTAAGATTAAAGCTCTGTGAAGATTCGGAATATGCTCAAAATAGTTCATAATAGATTCTACCATGGGGCTACAATTTTCGTTCAATATACAAACATAAACGGTTTCCAATATGTTCAATTCCCAAAATAAAAGCCGTCCCGATTACTCGAGACGGCTTTATTAATAGTAGAATTGAATCTAGTTGTTTAACATTAATGGCATTACCAACATCAGAAGGTCTTCACCTTCGGCTTGTTCTGTTGGTTTAATTAAACCAGCCTTCGTAGGGGTTGATAATTCCATCTTCACATCTGCCGTATCTGCCGCATTCAGCATCTCGATAAGGAATTTAGCATTGAACGCTATTTGAAGATCTTCTCCATCGTAAGAACAATTCATCCGCTCATTACCTTCAAAGCTAAAGTCAACATCCTGCGCAGCCAATTGCAATTCGCTTCCACTTATGCTCAAAGCAACTTGATTAGTGCTCTTGTTTGAGAATACATTTACGCGTCGTAAAGCGCCTTGAAAATCAGATTTGCTCACAATTAGTTTATAGGGATTATCAGCAGGGATTACCACTTTATAATCAGGGAAACGAGCATCGATTAATCGACAAATCATTTGAGTAGAACCATGCTGAACAAAAAGATGATTACTATTATAACTAATGGTTAGTTCATCATCATTATCTGGCAATGCATTCTTTAAAAGATTCAGTGGCTTTTTAGGCACAATAAAAGAATCCACTTTAGAAGCTTTGGTATCGGTTCTTTTATATCTAACTAAACGATGTGCATCTGTTGCTACAAACTGAACATAATCTTTCGTTAGCTCAAAGAAAACACCCGTCATTGCCGGACGAAGATCATCACCGCTAACAGCAAAAAGTGTTTTATTGATGGCTGTGAGTAAAGCACTGCTAGTCATATTAAATCCAGTAGTATCATCAGCAGAAGGTTCTTTCGGGAAATTATCCGGATTTTCTCCCATCACTTTATACTTTCCATTATCGCTGGTTATTTCTACCGAGAAACTCTTATCGATATTGAAGGTCAATGGTTGTTCTGCAATATTCTTCAAAGTATCCAATAGGATTTTTGCAGGAATACATACTTTACCATTCACTTTACTTTCTACATCCATTTGAACACGCATTACGGTTTCAAGGTCGGTAGCTACAACACTCAATTTTTTGTCCTCAATTTCAAAAAGGAAGTCCTCCAGTATTGGCAATACTGTATTTGCATTAATAACACCACTAATTTGTTGCAGGTGTTTTAACAAAGAGGAGGAAGAAACAATGAATTTCATTCTGCTTATTTATGTTCCAACAAACCTAGTGTAAAATGTTAATATTCCCTCTATAGAAATGGGTGATTCGATGAAGATTTCAATTAATGTGAATGAGTTGTGGATTGAAAGCCATAAACTTATCCCAGCACCGAAAGTAGTAAGCGGTATTTTTCCTTATTAATGGGTTTTATTACGTAGTCCGTAACGCTCTTAAAGCTTTTGGAACGCTCCATATCACTTTCATCCACCGAGGAACTCACCACGTAGATCAGGATTTTTTTGGGAAGGATGTGAAATATTTTTTCAAAGGAATCTAAGAAATTCCAGCCATTCATGATTGGCATATTGATGTCTAAAAAAATAACATCGGGAAGCATATCAACCTCTTGATTTTCTGGGGCTAAAAAAAAATCAATTGCCTCTTGTCCATTAAAGAAAGTAGAGATTTTACTAGTAAGCAGGGTTGCCTCTAGAATCATTTTTGAAGTGAATTGATAGACTTTGTCGTCATCAATTAAACAAACATTATACTTTACAGTACTCATAGAAAAAGGTTATAACTACCTTTGCAATGTTTAACAAAGGGTTATCTACAAATATAATATTCTTATCTCCCCGTTCAAAGAATTTATTTTGAATAAATATTACACACCAGAGCAGTCATTTCAAAAGTTGAAGCAATACTGTGCATACCAGGAAAGGAGTCACTATGAAGCAAAAGAAAAACTCTACTCTTTTGGTTTACACAAAACGGATGTAGAGCCCATACTTTCTAAACTTATTGAAGAAGACTATTTGAATGAAGAAAGGTATGCGATACTTTTTGCCGGTGGTCACTTCCGATCTAAAAAATGGGGTAGGGTTAAGATCAATGCGGCTCTGCAACAAAAAAATGTAAGTAGTTATAATATTAAAAAAGCACTAAAAGTAATAGACGAAGCTACATATCGCAAATGCTTGCTGCAACTAGCTTCTACCAAATGGAATTCCATTAAATCTGAGCAATGGATTAGCAGAATGGCCAAAACAACCAACTTTCTTTTGCAAAAAGGCTATGAGTCGAACTTGATTCAGGATGCCATAGCACAAATACGATCAAAAGAAAAATAGTAATTTTATAGTCAATATTCACTTCAATATATGCAATCACTTTCTGTAAGCCTGATACAAACAAGTCTATTTTGGGAGGATAAAAAAAGCAACTTATCCATGCTGGAAGCGAAAATAATGGGTATCACAGAAAATACAAACCTGGTTATTTTACCTGAAATGTTCTCTACAGGTTTTAGCATGAAACCATCCAATCTAGCCGAAACTATGGAAGGAGAAACCATTGCATGGATGAAAAGAATCGCGATCTCAAAAAAAATAATCTTAACGGGAAGTATCATTATTGAAGAAAATGGCCAGTTTTTCAATCGCTTAATCTGGATGTTACCGAATGGAAATCATGGGTATTACAATAAGCGACACTTATTTGCTTTTGCTGGTGAAGACCAACATTATACACCAGGTACTAAACGCCTCATTACGAGCGTGAACGGTTGGAAAATAAATTTACAAATCTGTTACGACTTAAGATTTCCAGTTTGGTCTCGTCAGCAGTCGAACAATGAATCACCCGAATTCGATCTGCTCATCTATGTAGCCAACTGGCCCGAAAGAAGAAGCCATGCCTGGAAAACACTCTTATCTGCCCGTGCTATTGAAAACCAATCTTATGTGATTGGTGTGAATCGAGTAGGAGAAGATGGTAACCAGATCAATCATAGTGGCGATAGTATGTTGATTGATCCGATCGGAAATGTACTTTTTACCAAACAACAAGATGAAGTAGTGCAGGGTTTTGAACTCAACAAAGAGGCCCTTCAAGAAACTAGAAAAAAATTCCCATTCTGGAAAGATTCCGACCAGTTTCATATATTACAAGATGACCCACATGCATAAAAAAACCTTTCTTGCTAAACAATTATATACCGGCAATAGCTGTTTGATTGATCACGCAGTAGTAATAGAAGACAATAAAATTGTTGATATTATTCCCAACGATCAAACAGTTTCCAATGCGGGACCCGTATATGATATCATTGCTCCTGCCTTTTTAGATATTCAAATTTATGGAGCTGAGGAAAAGTTATTGGCAGTGTATCCCACAGCAGATAGCATCTTTCGATTGTATAATTATTGCAGCCTGGGCGGGACTTCACATTTTGTGGTAACCGTTGCTACCAATAGTAATACCATTTTTCATGCTTGCATTGATGCTGTGAAAGAATATTGGCAACAGGGTGGTAAAGGATGCCTTGGATTACACGTGGAGGGTCCCTGGATTAACGCCACTAAAAAAGGGGCACATTTAGAAGAGTTCATACACACACCTTCTATGGATGAAGTGAAAGCTTTACTCGAATACGGTAAAGATGTAATAAAAATAATCACACTTGCACCTGAAATTTGTAGCAGCGATATCATTCAATTCATTCAATCACAAGGTATCATCGTTTCAGCCGGACATAGCAATGCTACATTTTATGAAGCAACAGAAGCTTTCAATAATGGTATCGGAACTGCCACCCATTTATTCAATGCCATGAGCCCACTTCAGCACCGTGCGCCAGGCTTTGTAGGTGCTGTATTTAATCATCCAACTGCCATGTGTAGTATAGTACCAGATGGATACCATGTTGATTTTGAAGCCATTAAAATTGCAAAGAAACAAATGGGAGAACGTTTGTTTGTGATCACTGATGCGGTTGCAGAAACAACTGTTGGACCATATCCCCATCATTTAGTGGGCGATCGATACGAATCAAACAGCATCCTCAGCGGCTCGGCACTTACCATGCTATCCTCATTAAAAAACTTACTTTATAAAGTAGGAATCCCATTAGAAGAAGCCTTGCGAATGGTAAGTACTTATCCTTCTAAAGCCATTCAAATGAACGACCATTTGGGAACAATTGCCATCGGAAAACCCGCAAATTTGGTTTGCTTATCTGAAACATTAGAAATAGAAAATCTAATTACTTCAGATATATCTTGAAGAATGAGAATTGTACCCACCCCCTGCCCCTCCCAAGAGGGGATTAATCAACATTTTTCACTTTTATCTTTTATCTTTTATCTTCCCTTTCACCACTTCCATCTTCAAATCAACACCTTGTTTTATGGCGAATGAGTTTGGTGCAACCAAAATATCAGGCATAACGCCTCTACCCATGGGGCGGTCTTTATCTAATACTACTCTAAACAAAGGAAGCGTAATTTGAATTTTAGTATTCGGTAACACAACTGTTAATAAATGAATTGCTGAATTTCCATAATATCCACCACCGGTTTCTTCACCAACTAATAGCACATTTTCCTGCCCTTTTAAACTTGCAGTAAATACAGACGCAGCACTGAATGTGGATGGTCCCTGTAATAAATAAATATCGCCATCAAAATGATGTTTCTCAAATGGCTGATATCTTTTTGTTTCAAATCGATGGTAATGATACCTGCCATCTTCCATTTTAGTGGTGTTAAAATTTAAAGGAAACCAAAACCAAAAGGATTGACGAATGTATTTTCCTTCGCTGAAATTTCTATTAATTGCTGCCACTGTATCTGCAACTTTAAAAGAATGTTTTGCTAAATAACGGGTAAGACGAATACTATTATTCAAATGCCCACCGCCATTATCACGTACATCAATTACCAGATTTTGTGTTTTATTGGCTTCTATCTCGCGGAACGACCTTCTCATAAATTTTTGTAATCCATTGATAGAAAATCCTGCCAGGTGCATATAAGCCGTTCTGGTGGTATCATTAAAACTCAGCGATAACTCTGCATTTTTTCTGTTTTTTCTAATTTCTTTTTTGGTAGGAATCTTAAATGCATTCATCAGCTTTTGTAATGAATCCATTTTCGATCTATCTATTCTGTACGGTCGAAAACTTCTGAGCGTTTCTTTTTTTTCTATTCCAGCACTGTCGATATAACTGATCAAATAACTACTATCCGATCCAAACATATTTCTGTACCATGCTCCAATATTATTGCTTACAATCTGACTCTTATAAGAAGCACCTCTACCATCAATGCTGATGTATTTAAAAAAACTGTCCAATAATTGTTGATTCGGCTTTCCATTGATCGATGTAATGATTGTTCCTCTTTTAATATTCGAACCCGCATAAACATTGGCTAATACCACTAAACTATCATCCCATGTTTTAATGGCTAATGGAAATTGTGGTATCCTGTTTTTAGAAATAGATTTAATAAATTGATTCGAATAACGAACTATGGTATGTCCACATCGAATCTGACTAACCAATACGGCAATTCTATTTCTGAATTCCACTTCAGTTAAGGAATCCTGAATACCTTGAATGGTTTCTTTGAAATAGACATCCATTTTCTCTTTTGGGGTATACCAATAAAGACTAGGATGATTAGACTCGAGAATATTTTCTAGAATTTGTGCATCTTCCTGAAGTGCAGAAGCTGCATACTTTTTCTGTATCGAATAGGGTAAGGTTTTGGAACTACTACAAGACCAACAAAAAAGCACGCAGAAAAGAGCTAATAAAAGTTGATCTCTCTGCATGCTTCTCGTTTATTTATTAAAGGCATTCCATCCCTGTGCAGTTATAGGATGTTCGTTACCCCCTTTGGTTAATAGCTTGCTTCCTGCTTCAATATCGGTCATGTATCCAATCACACTAATTTCTTCATTCAGTGTGATCTTATCATGGTCTTCTTGTTTTAGGGTAAAAATCAATTCATAATCTTCACCACCATTCAAAGCACAAACGGTTGGGTCTAATCCAAACTTATAAGCGGCTTTTCTGCTTTCATCTGATATGGGAAACTTCTCTTCATATATGATACAACCCAGATTACTTTGCTTACATAAATGCAATACTTCACTACTCAAACCATCGCTCACATCCATCATGGCAGTAGGTATGATTTCATTTTTCTCAAAAAATTCAATGATGTCTTTTCTTGCTTCGGGTTTTAATAAACGGCCAACAATATAACTTTCATCTTCAAGGTCTGGTTGCACTTGTGGGTTTTCTAAATAGATCTTTTTTTCTCTCTCCATCAACGTTAATCCCAGAAAAGCGCCCCCAAGATCACCACTCACACAAATTAAATCACCTTTCTGAGCAGTACTTCTTTTCACAAATTTATCCGGAGTTACTTCTCCTATGGCTGTGATAGAAATGATAAATCCTTTTTGAGAGGTTGAAGTATCACCACCAATCAGATCTACCCCATGTTTTTCACATGCAATATAAATTCCCTCATAAAATTCATTCAAAGCTTCAATACTAATTCTATTGCTGATACCAATACTCACCGTAATCTGAGTAGGTGTTGCATTCATGGCATAGATATCGCTCAGGTTTACCATCACCGATTTATAACCAAGGTGCTTCAGGGGTGTATACATTAAATCAAAATGAATACCCTCCAATAAAAGATCTGTTGTAATAACTGTTTGCTTTCCAAAATGATCAATCACAGCAGCATCATCTCCAACACCTAAAACGGTAGAGACATTTTGTATTTCAAAATTTTTGGTCAAATGTTCTATTAAACCAAATTCGCCTAAGTCGGCTATTTCTGTTCTTTCTTCCATAATAAAATATGATGATCCTTAGTTAATCTTACCGCAACTATCCGCGTACTTCACCCCCATTTACAATATCCAATAATTCTTCGTGTATTAATCCGTTGGTTGCCAATATATGGGGCTGATATGGAGAATAATAATTTCCTGCAAAGTCTGTTACTTTTCCGCCAGCTTCTTCCACCATTAAAAATCCTGCAGCACTGTCCCAGGCTTGTAATTGGTGTTCATAAAATCCATCAAACCTTCCAGCTGCAACCCAGCAAAGATCGATGGCTGCACTACCCAATCTTCTTACAGGCACTCCCTTACGAATCAGTTTTTCAAAAATCTGTAAAGGCCCATTTGGTGCATCTAAATAAGTATATGGGAAGCCAGTAACCATGGAACTTCTAACCACATCTTTTTTAGTACTCACCTGAATTTTTTTATTATTCAAAGTAGCACCGAAACCTTTTTGTGCAAAAAAGAATTCTTTGATAAATGGATTATATACTGCACCCAATATCATTTTCCCTTGCTGCTCCACACCAATACTCACGCAGCAGATTGGAATACCATTTGCAAAATTTACAGTACCATCGATGGGATCGATAATCCATTTGTAAGTGGAGTCCTGAATAATTTCACCCGCTTCTTCACTTAATATATAATGATCCGGAAAATCAATTTTGATCACATCAAATATGGCTTTCTCTGAAGCATGATCCGCTTCCGTAACTAAATTATTAATTCCTTCTTTATTGCTGATCTCAAATTTACCATTGAAATAGCTCTGCATCACAGCAGCACCAGCTTCTGCTGCTTTGATAAGTGTATGCTTTAACATCATACTGCAAAAGTACCGCCGAATATCAGGATTATGAAAGATTTCGTGGCTAAATAAGCATCTTTGTGTGAGACTCTTTTTTTTTCTTAATTCGCAGTAGATTTATTTTCTTGGAATTATCAATCATCATAGTCAATTATAATGTCAAATTCTTTCTAGAACAGTGTTTACATGCTGTTCTTAAAGCAGTTGAACAAATAGAGGCAGAAATTTGGGTGGTTGATAATCAATCCAGTGATGGTTCGATTGACTACCTAAGACCATTATTTCCTAGTATTTCTTTCATCGAGAACCCAAGAAATACCGGTTTTAGTGCTGCCAATAACCTGGCCCTTCAACATTGTTCGGGAGAATTTATCCTTTACCTAAATCCAGATACCCTCATTCCAGAAGATTGTTTGAGCAATTGTTTACAGTTTCTAAGGTCCCATCCGAAAGCCGGGGCATTGGGTATTCGAATGCTCGATGGTTCTGGTAATTTCTTACCCGAAAGCAAAAGAGCTTTCCCTTCCCCTTTGAGGGCTTTCTATAAATTACTTGGTTTTTCCGCCCTTTTTCCCAAATCACCCATATTCAATCGCTACTCTTTAGGAAACCTAAGTTCCCTCGAAAACCATGAAGTTGATGTTTTAGCTGGCGCATTTATGATGGTGTCTAAACCCGTGTTAAAATTAACGGGAGCTTTCGATGAACTTTTTTTTATGTATGGTGAAGATATTGACCTGAGTTACCGTATTCAAAAAGCCGGGTTTACTAATTACTATTTTGCAGGTTCCTCGATCATACATTTCAAAGGCGAGAGTACCAGAAAAGGAAGCATGAATTATGTGATCCTTTTTTATCATGCCATGTTTTTATTCGTCCAGAAAAACTATCGTGGCTCGAAAGCTGGGTTCTTCAGATTTTTTATTCAAGCTGCTATTATACTTAGAGGCCTGTTTTCTGCGTTTTATAAAATAGGAGTCTATCCTTTTAATAGTTGGACTAAAAAGCTGCTTTTTAATAAAAATAGGGTAGAATCCATCGTTATTTTAACCAAATTCGACGAAAATCATCCAAAACCGGGTAAAAACACGACCCTTATTTTCTGCGAATCTGAACAATTTAGCTGGAAACAGATTATACATAAGGTAGAAGAACTGAACCATTCTGGTGCTCAATTTCGCTTTCAGGCTAGCAATAGCTATAGCATTGTGGGAAGCGATTCTAAAGAGACAGAAGGTGAAGCACTTGCCGCTAATATCATTTCATAGGCGATTTTTAAAGCATTTGCTTTAGCTTCGTATTCAGTAAACAATAACGTTGATTCTACGATGGCAATTCTTGATATCAAGCTTCCTAATTCCATTCTCAAAGCCCTGCGTCTACCTCAGAATAATCCGAGAAGACAGCAACTAAGGGTCTTGAAAAAAATGCTGAGGAAGGCCAGGTTTACCGAATTCGGCCAGACCTATCATTTCGACGATATTTTGGTGAGCAAGCACCCCGGAAAGAAGTTTCAGGAATTGGTACCTACCTATAATTATAATAAGATCTACCAAGAATGGTGGCATAAAACACTGGAAGGCAAATCAGATATCTGTTGGCCTGGTAAAATTAAGTTTTATGCGCTGAGTAGTGGTACCAGTGAATCTGCTAGTAAATTCATACCTATCACAAACGACTTGCTAAGAGGCAATAAATTAGTAATGATCAAGCAATTGCTTACCCTTCGCAACTACGAAGACATTCCTTTTGGGGCCTTGGGCAGGGGCTGGCTCACGCTGGGTGGCAGTACAGATTTGGAAAAAGGACCTGGGTATTACTCTGGCGACCTTAGCGGTATCACTCAAAAAAAATCTCCATTCTGGTTTCAACCCTTTTATAAGCCAGGTAAAAAAATTGCCAAACAAAAAGACTGGAACAAGAAACTAGAAGAAATCGTAGAAAAAGCACCTGATTGGGATATTAGTTTTCTAGTAGGTGTTCCTGCCTGGATTCAGATGTGCATGGAAATGGTGATTGAACGATACAAGCTGAACAATATTCATGATATGTGGCCTAACCTTGCCTTCTTTGTGCACGGTGGCGTAAGTTTTGAACCTTATAAAAAAGGATTCGAAAAATTATTGGGTAAACCCATCACATATATTGAAACCTATTTGGCCAGTGAAGGATTTATTGCTTATCAAGATCAACAACATGCCCAGGGCATGAAGCTGGTAACTAACGAACATATATTTTTAGAATTCGTTCCATTTGATGAACACAATTTTGATGCCAACGGAGACATGATCGATAACCCCGAAGCACTCATGATTCATGAAGTGGAAGAAGGAAGAGATTATGCATTACTCATAAGTACTACCGCTGGAACTTGGCGTTATCTGATCGGTGATACGGTGCGTTTTGTTGACAAAGAAAAATGTGAAGTAATTATCACTGGCAGAACCAAACATTTCTTAAGTCTGGTGGGTGAGCATTTAAGTGTAGATAATATGAATAAAGCCATTCAACTGGCTAGTGAAGAAATGAATATCTGTATCCCTGAATTTACTGTGGCGGGTGTACCTTATGGAAATTTCTTTGCACACCATTGGTATGTAGCTTGTAATGATATTTTTGATAAAGATCTTTTGGCGAAAAAAATTGATGAACATCTTTGCGAACTCAATGATGATTATGCAGTGGAAAGAAGAACTGCTTTAAAAGATGTGATGTTGGATGTGTTGAGTGAACAGGATTTTATGAATTTCATGACTGCCAAAGGCAAGATCGGTGGACAACATAAATTCCCGCGCGTATTAAAAGGTGCCATGCTGGCCGACTGGCAAAAATTCATTAAGGGGGAACCCATTTAAGCAAGAAATTATTTTATCGTTTTATTTATCAGCAATGGTAGCAGCCCTCTTTAAAGGATTAGCATTGGGTTTTCTTCTCGCAATTTCTGTGGGCCCTGTAATTTTTGCCATCATCAAACAAAGTATCAATTATGGCCATAAAGCTGGCTATGTGTTTGTTGCGGGTGTTTCAAGCAGCGATATTACCCTCTTACTAATTTGTAATTTTTTTACTTCTCTTTTTCAAACCGCATTAAAACATCAAACCTTAATTGCAGTTACTGGAAGCTTATTTTTAATTGGCGTCGGGATTTATACTTTCTTTTTTAAGAAAGTGGTAGTTGACGAGGAGAATAATTTAAAAGAAAAAGTTTTTCGAAAACGCGATTGGGTGGCCATTTTTCTATCCGGCTATTTTATGAATATGCTCAACCCCGGCGTTTTCATATTCTGGTTTGCATGGTCTGCGGCAATTTTGGCCGACTCTGTTTCTCATGCAGATCCCTTTCAATATCGGGCTATTGTTTTTGGTACCTGCCTTGTTTTTGTACTTGCCACAGACCTTCTAAAAGTTTCCCTGGCAGGTAAATTAAGACCCAAGCTCACTGTCAAAAATTTACATTTTATCAATCGTCTTTCTGGGTTAATTTTAATTGGATTTGGAATTGCCCTTTGTTGGGGTATCCTTAGTTTTGGCGATAAGTTAAAATAGCAATTGTCACATGAAACCAATCAGTCTGCTTATCTGCCTACTCTTTTCTTTCTCAGTAATTGCGCAGAAAGATGTGCTGATGTTGAAGCAGAATAGTCAAACCCTGCAATCCTGGACCTCCGGATCTTATATCCTTTTTCAATTCAGCAGCAAACAATGGATTGAAGGCATCATCAAAAAAATTCAGAACGATAGCGTTACCATTGATCAGATTCAGGTTCGCCAGGTGGGGAATCAATTCGGACTACCAACCATTGATACAGCGCATTTTGGCATCATGAAATTTCATATCAACGAAATTTATGGAATGCCTAAACGTGGTATGTCTAGCAATCTGTTTACTAATGGCAGCCTCTTTCAACTTGGAAGTGCCGCATATATTTTATTAAACATTACCAACAGCCTAATTAAATCTGATCCTGTTTTTGGTTCAGACAACCTTCCAAAACTGGGGATAGCAGCTGGTTTTTTTGTGATAGGAAAAATCTTACAGAATAGCCATAAATCCTATCTTCAAATGGGTAAAAAATATAAAATGGTTACCCTACAAATGTAAATTTGATATATCATGTTTAGTAAGATTTGGAAGTGGACAAAGAAAATAATGTTGTGGATGTTTCTTTCTTCGCTCTTGTATGTGATCATCTGTAAATGGATCACTCCTCCAATCACCATTACTCAAATCAGCAATAGTTTTGAATACGGTTTAAAAAGAGATTATGTAAGTGGTAAAGAAATTTCTTCCAACGCAAAATTAGCTGCTATTGCAAGTGAAGACCAGGCATTCCCAGACCATATTGGATTTGATTGGGATGCCATTCAGAAAAGCATGAAACCTAAAAAGGGTCATAAACAAAAATTACCATTGGGTGCAGCCGCAAGCACCATCACACAACAAGTGGCAAAAAATGTTTTTCTATGGCAGGGTGGTGGAATCACTAAGTATATTCGAAAAATTCCAGAAGCTTATTTCACACTCTTGATAGAGTTCATTTGGGGTAAACACCGCATTTTGGAAGTATATATGAATACCATTGAGATGGGACCAGGCATCTTTGGAATTGAAACAGCTGCTCAACAATATTTTGGTAAACATGCTAACCAACTCAGCAGAGCTGAGGCAGCAATGATCATTGCCTGTTTACCCAACCCAAAAAAATTTTCGGTCAAACCCTTGAGTCATCGTGTAAGTTGGCGTTATCCGCAGATCCTTCAACAGATGCATAATATTGAAGATGATGAAGACATTCAATTATTGATTCAATAAACCATTTACTGCTGCAATTGCAGCTAGTTCTCGTTCTTCAAAAGTACCACTAATGGTTACCCATGGAACATTCTGATTAATCAATAGGTCTTTATAAATTTGAAATAATTCTTGCCTCGGACCATCTTCCGGATATTCTCTTAATTCATCCTGCACCCAGGGCAGATCTACATTACATAAAAGATAGAGGTCGTATTTTCTTTCGCAAATCTGTTCTAAAATAAAATGATGGCACTGATGAAAAACATACTCACACCAAACCTTTAAAACATACATATCCGTATCTACAAATAAAACGGGGTTACCATTAGTCTCTTCCAATTTATTGGTATACCCATCTTCTAATAATAACTGCTCTTTTGCAATGATTAAAAGATCATCATATCCATATTCTTTACCATTAGTTGTAAGGTATTCTCTTGCATATTCCGGACACCAAATACTTTCAAAATGCTCCGCAAGCTTTGCACATAAGCTACTCTTGCCGGTTGATTCAGGCCCTATTACTACTACTTTTTTTACAGTCATACTTTCACAACTTTTTTCTGCCAGCTAATGAGTCCTGCTACTGCTAATATCAATAGCACCACAAACTGTACACTGGTAAAAACATATCCCTTTATAAAATACAACGGTATGGAAGCCATATTTGTTGCAATCCACCAGATCCAACTCTCCACTTTTTTTCTTGCCATCAACCACATTCCAGTATAGGCAGTGGCACTTGCAAATGCATCCGCCCAGGGAATAGCTTCGGGTGCAAAAGCTTGTTTAGCCCAGGTAAGTGAAAAGTATATGGCAAAATAAAATGCAGCAAAAAAAAACAATTGTATCATCCATTCTTTGAAGTTGCTATTGGTAACACGTAATAATAGCTCGTGTTTTACCTTGTCTTTTTTACTCCACAAGATCCAACCATAAATACTCATCACTGTATAATATAAGTTCACACTTGCTTCGCCCAATAGATGACCCTTGATACTGATATAGATATAAATAATGGTGTTTATTAAACCCACAGGATATACTAAAATATTTTCCTTCCGGCTAAACCACACACTCCCGATGCCAGCAAATACACCCACAAATTCTAAGAATCCGGTTTGCTTAATCCCGCTGATGAGTTGTTCCAATACCTGGTGTATCGTCATAAATGAATATTAGAAATTATTATTTAGCAGAAAACATATCACTATAAAAATAAATGGCACCGTCTTCAAATGTTTTTGTTTCTATTAATTTTTTATGTGTCTTAATATAATCCAGATCTATCAGATCCGTATTTACACCATCATTAAACCAAACAACTATCAAAGAAACGTGATCTAAAAATTTCTTTTTCTCTTGTTCAATTTCTTTATGAGGCAACGGGGTTGATCTTACACCCGTTAAATAATATAAGCCATCATAGGCATCTGAATAAATGGCTCCATTCATCAAATCTTTGTGCACCTTAATATATTGTATGGTAGGAGACTCTTTCCATTGCTTTTCAGAATAACCCGGAATACCTGCATATGCAATGCCTTCCCAATTACCTGCATTTTGTTTGTATTGATTTTTAAAAAAAGCGATAAATAATACTGCAGCTCCAACCCATAAAACCAGTCGAATGATTTTTGTTCTTTTTTGAATATAAACAGGGATCCAACTAGTACTTACCCAAATCATAGGAATATACATGGGCGATAATAAACGGCTACTCAAATCTTCAAATCTTGAGATACTTGATATGGCTACAATAAAAATACTATACACCAAAAGGAAACCGAATACAACCGTTTCAACTTTAGAATAAAATTGTTGTTGAATGATTCGATAAATAATTTGTGCAGCTGCAAAAACAACCAACACACAAAATAGAATGGCACCTGCTAATGCATGTTCGCCAATAAAAGGAAACCAACTACCTAAAACTGCACCGATATCCAATAAATTGTCTCCTACAGTTCTCAAAGCTTTTTCCCTCACACCAGACAATGTTCCGCTCGAGTAATGATTTCTAATAAGATTAATCAGGACCAAGGAAATACCAATTAAAAAAAACAAAGCAATATGTTTTATTTTTTTCAGCAACAATAATGATCCATCAAAAAACAATAATGCCATTCCTGTGGCAATTAATGTAATGCCCGCAAACCTGGTTACAAATGCATAAGCGGCCACTATTGCAAAAAGCAATAGGGATGAAATGGTTTTCTGATTGGCATAGTTTTTCCACGCCAACATAAAGAGTAGTGCCAAAAATAAAAACAAAGTCTCCGACCAGATCATTCCATATACTTCCCAAAGACAAGGACTCGAAGCCAGTAATATTAAAATGGCAATTCGATACCACCTTGTTACATTTTGAAAAGATTGCATGATGCAACTACTCATTAAAATAACACCCACATATAAAAATGAATTGATGAAAGGTGCTAATAGGATAGGCGATACGCCCGATATAAAATAAGTGGCAGATAAAAAAAGAGGATATCCGGCAGGGAAATCTACCAATGCCAGTCCATTAAAATCAATCAAAGCTCCTTTTTCTTTCAGATTCATAGCCGCTACACTATAACCCACCGAATCGGGTGAGATCCCTATACCCCCGAACCTTGTGAGATAATAAATAACGATACAACCTGCCACAGATGCCAATAAAGCATCCCAATGTTTATATAAAAATGATGGGATATTTTTTTCCATATCGATCCACAATATGCCGGCAAATTACAACAAAAACGCCCCTCCAGGTAACGGAGAGGCGCTAATTACACTCAAAACTATTTTAATTATTCCGCTTCTGCTACTACTTCTTTTACTTCGGGAATCATTCTTTTCATCATTCCTTCAATACCTGCTTTTAATGTGATCATAGAAGAGGGGCAACCACTGCAACTTCCCTGCAACATCAAATTCACAATACCATCATTATAACTCTTGAACTGAATTGCTCCACCATCCATCTCTACAGCAGGTTTTACATAGTTCTCTAACAATTCTTTCACACGCTTCACAATGTCGTCATCGTCTTCACTAACTGTATTGCTTGATTCTTGTTTTACTTTTGCAACTTCTTCCTCATTTACAACCACTCCACCATTTTCCAGGTACTCTTTCATGAAGGCTTTGATAGCGGGAATCACATCCTGCCAATCATCTGTATCAGAAGTCTTGGTAAGTGTAATAAAATTACTAGCAATAAAAACGCTCTTAATAAAAGGAAAACTAAACAACTCTTTTGCTAATGGAGATGGCGTTGCCAATGCCTCTTCTGCAAAATCGATACTCTTTCCTGGATATAAAAGCTTGTTGGCAACAAACTTCATGGTCTCCGGATTGGGTGTCATTTCTGTGTAAATACTAATTATTGGATTGCCTGTTTGGATCATAATGATAATTTTTCTATTCGTAACTAGCCGAATAAATACTGATGCAAATTTAAACAAAAGCGAACAGGGTTTGCCATTTTAAGCTGTAGGCTAAGTATGAATAGGCCCTTTTTTTCGGATATCGAAAATCAAAACAAGATTAAAAAATGGTTTTATTAACAGATGCAATCAATATTTCAAGCGTATTTTACGTTGATACCAGGAAGTGGAACCTATGCGATTATTAATATTTTTTAGCCTCTTAGTAACAGTTAGTCTTCATAGTATTGCTCAAACAAAGGGGATTCCTTTTGGCATCAATATCTGTGGGGCAGAATTTGAAGAAAAAACCATTCCCGGTATTCTAAATCAAGATTATGCCTATCCCTCTGAAAGCGATATCGAATATTTTTATCAGCAAGGCTTTCAATTAATGACCATCCCCTTTAAGTGGGAGCGGGTTCAGAACATTCCTGGAGGAGATTTGAATCAAGAAAATATTGACGAGATCAGGAGGGTACTCCTGTATTGCGCGCCCCGTAATATCAGGGTTATTTTAACCATGCACAATTTTGGTCGTTACAAAATGGGCGAAACAGACTTTGTGGTAGGCGGCAATACAATCACCAGAAATCAATTTACAGATTTCTGGATAAAGATGGCCAGGGCTTTAAAAGATATCAAAAACATTTATGGCTTTGAGATCATGAGTGAGCCACACGATATGGGACAGTTCGATTGGTTTACTACTGCTCAAGAAGCCATCAATGGCATTAGAACAATCGATAAAAAAACTTCGATCATCATCTCAGGTGAGAATTATGCAAATGCAGAAAAATGGTGGCAATATAGTGATGTACTTAAAAATTTAACAGATCCCAGTAATAGTATCATCTACGATGCACATTGTTATTTCGATAAAAATTATTCTGGCAGATATGCCGAATCTTATGATGATAGTGGAGTAGATGAATTTACTGGTGTGATGCGCATCATGCCCTTTGTTCGCTGGCTGAAAGAGAATAACAAAAAAGGAACCATTGGAGAATATGGAGTTCCCGATAACGACCTCCGCTGGTTGAAACTACTCGATAACTTTTTAAAATACCTGAGCGAAAATAATATCAATGGGTGCTATTGGGCAGCGGGTTCGCGTTGGGATAAATATCCATTATCTGTTCAGCCTTTTGTGCAAGAAGATCGCCCGCAAATGGAAGTACTTTTGAGGTACAAAAAAACCAATCCCAATCCAAAATCTTCTTTTTCTTTTTTATTACCTGAGACTTTTTTATTCTTACCCAATTCAACTTTATTACCCAGTCCAAAAGCTGGTGTGTATGCTCCTGCTTCTGTTGAAAAAAAATTGAAAACGAGTAAGCAAAATTTCTAATCTACTATTCGCAACTTCGCATAATTCAACATGATTTTTTTCTCTCCGTTCAATTCAAATTGAATGGTTGCAATCGGGTTATGTGCAGATCCTTCTATTTTACCTACGATCCCAAATCCAAATTTCTGGTGTTCCACTTGTTGTCCGGCCGTCAAACTACTCGTATCACTTGCTACAAAATTTCCTGATGGCTGATGTTCTACCACTTTTGATGAAGGTGGAACAATGGGTAAATATTCTGGTTTCGATTTTCCTGCATCGGGTTTCTTGGCAGGCGGCGGCCCATATTTTTTTTCAGCTGAAGCCACACTACCAAATCCTCCTCCTCTTTGCATCCGTTCAAATGCAGATCCCTGCTGCATTCCAGCATTGTTTCGTGCACCTCCACCTGCATAACTTTTATCTACATAGTCTTCCGGCATTTCATCAATAAACCTGCTAGGCTCATTCTGCACCAATTGCCCAAATCGATATCTCGAATTAGCATAAGTCAACCATAAATGTTGCTTCGCCCTCGTAATAGCTACATAAAATAATCTGCGCTCCTCTTCTAACTCTTCGCGTGTATTGATGGCCATCGCATTTGGAAACAATGTTTCCTCAATCCCACCCACAAACACACAACTAAATTCCAATCCCTTCGCAGCGTGAATGGTCATCAGCTTTACTACATCCGTTTCTTGCTTATTATCGTCTGCATCCGTAACCAAACTAATTTGTTGCAGATACGAGCCCAGACTTTTATCTCCCAATTCACCATCTTCATTACTCGGGCTTTCCGTCCACTCTTTGATAGAGTTTAAAATTTCTTGTATGTTTTCATATCGTGCTAAACCTTCAGTGGTTTTATCACTAAATAATTCCTTCACAATATTGGTATGCTTACCCACTTGAATCGCTAAATCATAAGCATTCTTTTCTGCCATCAAACTTTGAAAATAACGGATCATCGTTACAAAGTTTTGCATGGCTTCTAATGTGCCGCCCTTGAATCCAAATTCGCCCGCTCTTGCTACTACGTCGAACATAGAGATATTCAAATCATTCGCTGCAATCACCAGTTTTTCAATACTGGTTTTACCAATTCCTCTCGCCGGATAATTGATAATGCGTTTCAAACCTTCCTCATCCTGTGTATTTACAATCACGCGCAGATATGCTAAGAAATCTTTGATCTCTTTACGCTGATAGAAACTCACGCCACCATAAATCCGATAGGCAATTCCCATCCTTCTCAAACTTTCCTCATAAGCACGGCTCTGCGCATTGGTTCTGTATAAGATAGCAAAGTCCTGATTATAAAAATGGTTGCGTAGTTTTTGTTCCTGAATGGTATCCGCCACAAATTTTCCTTCGTCGTTATCCGTCATCGTTCTTACCAAACGAATCTTTTCTCCTTCGTTATTATCGGTCCATAAGTTTTTCGGAATCTGCCCCTGATTCACCTTAATTACTTCATTTGCCACATGAATAATATTTTTGCTGCTGCGATAGTTCTGCTCCAGCTTCACAATTTTCACATCATCATAATCTTTCTGGAACTGCAATATGTTTTCAATGGTGGCACCCCTAAAACTATAAATACTCTGCGCATCATCTCCCACCACACAAATATTCTCGTGCACTGCGGCTAATAATTTTGTGATCTCGTACTGTACAGGGTTGGTATCCTGATACTCATCTATTAATATGTATTTGAACTTATGCTGATACTTATAAAGGGCTTCGGGAAAATTTTTCAATAGTTCATGCATCTTCAATAACAGATCATCAAAATCCATCGCTCCATTCTTGAAACAGCGGTTTGCGTATGCCTGGTAGATCTGAGAGATCGCCTGACGGTTTGCGCGCATATCTTCCTGTTGAATATAGTAATCCACCGCATATTCTGCCGGACCCACCAAGGCATTCTTAGCCTGAGAAATGCGGTTACCCACCACATTGGCTTTATAATGCTTATCATCTAAATTCAACTCGTTCACCACCGTTTTAATCACCGACCTGCTATCGTCTGTATCATAAATAGTAAAATTACTCGGATAGCCCAGGCGGTGTGCTTCGGCCCTTAAAATTCTGGCAAATACAGAGTGAAAGGTTCCAATATATAAATTACGAGCCTCCGAATTGCCCAGGATCTTCTCGATCCTTTCCTTCATTTCCGCTGCCGCCTTATTGGTAAAAGTTAGTGCCAGTATATTAAAAGCATCCACCCCATTGGCCATTAAATGCGCAATCCGGGTAGTCAAAACCTTGGTTTTGCCACTTCCCGCACCCGCTACAATCATAATGGGCCCTTTTATATGTGTCACTGCCTCCCTTTGAGGCTCATTTAATCCATTCAGATACTCCTGCATGTATGCAAGATAAAGAGATGCTTTGTGGAAAAACAGAACGTGGAAAACAATTCTAAAATTTGTAAAAAAACACAAAAAAGTCCATTTTGGAATTTTCCATTTTTGGAGCTTTTTGTAGTTTTTTTCACTGTTTTTTGTCAAATAAGCCTCAAATATTGCCAAAAATGCCCTAAAATAAGTTAAACCTTCTGTAAGATTTTTACTATCACTAGGCTGGTAAAAATGGATGGGGTAAATTTGCACTCCATTTAAAAACTTCCTAAATGCGCGTATATCGTTTTAAAAAATTACGGCTTTATTTGATTCCTGTAGCAATGCTGATGGGTAGTTTTGTATTTGGAACCGCTAAGTCAAAATCGATCAGTAAAAAAGTTGCCATTGCAGCAACGGCGCCCGCTAAAATTTCTGATAAAAACGCTTTATTATACGATTCACTTCAGTTGTTTGACCTTGGTTTATCCAAAGCGGCTTTCGAATTTGCGCTTACTGGATATAACAGCCTGATCGAATCTGGTAAAATTCAAAAAGATAATATCTTAACCATTATCGACTTTAGTCTGCCTTCCAGCAAAAAGCGCTTATTTGTAATTGACCTCGTTAGTGGCCAGTTATTATTCAACACTTTTGTATCGCATGGTAAAAATTCAGGTACGGTAATTGCCACCCGTTTTTCAAATGCCTTTAATAGCTTAAAGAGCAGTTTAGGTTTTTATACCACTGCCGGTACTTATCAGGGTAAACATGGGTATTCACTTCGTCTGGAAGGACAAGAAGCGGGTATTAACGACAACGCCTATAATCGTGGTATCGTTATTCATAGCGCCGATTATGTAAATGAAAACAGGGCAAACCAAAAAGGTTTTATTGGTCGTAGTCAGGGTTGCCCAGCCATACCAGAGTCGTTGAAAAGACCCATCATCGAAACCATTCGTGATGGAAGTTGTCTCTTTGTGTATAGTCCAGACCGCTTTTACGCAGCCCATAGTAAACTGTTGAATCCAACCATTTCCTAATTCATCCATTAATTTCTTGCTACTAGGATATTTTTATTAATTTGATTTCAAATCATCTTATGTCGAACAAAATCTATCCATGTCTTTGGTTTGATGGTCAGGCCAAAGCAGCTGGAGAATTCTATAGCAATATCTTTCCAGATTCAAAACTACTGTCCGATTCGGGCATGGTAGTGATGTTTGAAGTAATGGGCAAAAAGATCATGGGTTTGAATGGCGGACCGATGTTTCAGCTGAATCCATCCATTTCATTTATGGTGCATTTAGATAGTATTGAAACAATCAATAAAGTCTGGGAACAACTCAGTGAAGGCGGAACGGCACTTATGGCAATTGATAAATATCCATGGGCAGAACGCTATGGTTGGATCAAAGACAAGTTTGGAATGACCTGGCAATTGATGCTAGCAGATATGATAGACCTGGCTCCTTCGATGCTTTTTGCCAATCATCAATATGGTAAAGGATTGGAAGCGATGGAACTCTATCAATCCATTTTCCCTCAATCAGCAACAGATGTCAAAGAATTATACGGACCCGGAGCGGCACAAGCAGAAGGCATGCTCATGTTCGGAAGATTTAGGATCTTAGATTATCCGATCGTGGCTATGGACGGACCCGGCGATCACCAGTTTCAATTCAATGAAGCGCTCTCTTATGTGGTACTATGCGATGGACAAAAAGAAATCGATCATTATTGGAATTCGCTCATTGCCAATGGCGGTAAAGAATCAAGATGTGGATGGCTAGTTGATCCTTTCGGCGTTTCATGGCAAATCATACCTTCCTCCCTTTCAAAACTCATGAGTAATCCTGCAACTACTGCAAATGTGATGCAGGCACTTTTAAAAATGAATAAGCTGGATTTGGCAACCTTAGAAAAAGCAGCGCAGTAAGATTATACTTAGACTGATAGCTGGTTTTTAAATAACGATGCTATCTAATATAATATTAATTTTTATGAATAACCATGACGCTTGTCATGGTTATTTTTTTGCTTGGATTTTACATTTATTATGTCAATTTTTGAGCCATTGACTTCACCAATTTCTTCATCCTAAAAACGATTGCAATGATCACAGAAGAACAGCATCTGGCACTCATTGACGAGTGCAAAAAATGGAAGCAAGAACTCACAAGCTATCGAGAAAAAATCAACCAACTTAGAAACGAATTGTACTTATTTGCTCCTGGAAAAACAGATCACGAAACAGTGGAAGGCATCGAACATTTTCATAATCAGTTCCACATCCAACTCATTAACCTCCACGATCTAAAACACGAAATCAAACACCATATTTTTGAAGCCGAAAAACACCCCAATTTCGGACATCGTATCCCACACCACTACTTAAAAGACAAACTAGATATCCTTTTTAATTTTCTAGAAGCATTAGAAAAAGACTTTCATCAATTCATGAATAAATAATTCAATCATGGCAACTTATGATTCAAACCACGTAAAAATATTGCGCTGCTGGGACATCCCGGCAGCGGTAAAACTACTTTAGCCGAAAGCATGTTATTCGAAGCCGGACTCATCAAACGTCGCGGCTCTGTGCTTTCAAAAAATACAGTGAGCGATTACCACGAATTAGAAACAGAACGCCAGAGTTCTGTTTTTTCTTCTTTAATGCATACCGTATGGCGCGACTATAAAATCAATATTATCGATACTCCTGGCTACGACGATTTTTCTGGTGAATTAATTAGTGCACTCAGAGTGGCAGATACCGGATTAATGATTTTGAATGCAGCAGTTGGTGTAGAAGTTGGAACGGATGTAATTTGGGAATACACTGATAAATTTAAAACACCCACACTCTTTGTGATAAATCAACTCGACAAAGAAGAAGCCGATTTTGATAAAACATTGCAAGAAGCCAAAAGCCATTTTGGTGCCAACGTTGTGGCCGTTCAATTTCCAGTTCAAACTGGTGCAAAATTCAATGCCATTATAGACGTGTTGAATATGGTGATGTATCACTACGGACCCGAGGGCGGTAAGCCTGCAAAAGAACCCATTCCTGAACACTTAAAAGCAAGAGCTGAGCAACTGCATAAAGAACTGGTAGAAACGATAGCAGCGAATGATGAAGGTTTGATGGAAAAATATTTTGAGCTAGGTGAATTGGATGAAAACGATATGAAAGAAGGCCTGCACAAATCAATGATCCGCCACGATATCTTTCCCCTGTTCTGCGCATCTGCAGAAAAAAATATGAGTAGCGGAAGAATCATGGGATTCATAGATAATGTTTGCCCATCAGCCAATGAAATGCCTCCTCAAAAAACAATATCCGGAAAATTATTACCCTGCGATCCAAAAGGCCCAGCCTGCATCTTTATTTTTAAAACCATTACCGAACCACATATAGGTGAACTGAGTTTATTTAAAGTCTTCAGCGGCACCATCAAAGCGGGATGCGAGCTGGTAAATGAAAACACAGGTGTTACAGAACAATTGAATCAACTACTATTACTTGAAGGCCATAATCGTATTCCTGTAAATGAATTAGTGGCTGGCGATATTGGGGCAACTTTAAAATTGCGTTCTACCTATGTGAACAATACTCTGCACGAGAAAGGTGCTAATATAGAATTGGAGCCCATCCAATTTCCAAAACCAAATGTAACCGTAGCCATAGCTACTGTAAATAAAGGAGATGATGAAAAATTGTCGCAAGTATTGCACACATTAATTAGCGAAGATGCAACCGTTCGTTTTGAAGTATCTCCCGAATTAAAACAGATACTATTACACTGCCAGGGTGAATTACACTTACAAGTCATTCAATGGAAAATTGCGCATATCCATAAACTCGATATCACCATCGACAAACCAAAAATTCCATACAGAGAAACCATTCGAAAAAAAGCAGAGTCCACCTACCGCCATAAAAAACAAAGTGGCGGTGCAGGACAATTTGGTGAAGTATTCATGTTGGTTGAACCCTGGTACGAAGGAATTCCAGACCCTCCTGGCCTACACGTGAGGGGCAGAGATGAAATTAATCTCGATTGGGGTGGCAAACTCGTGTATCTAAACTGTATTGTAGGTGGTGCCATTGATACACGTTTTCTTCCTGCTATTCTGAAAGGCATCATGGAAAAAATGCATAACGGACCCATCACCGGTTCCTATGTGAGAGATGTTCGCGTGAGTGTGTATGATGGAAAAATGCATCCAGTAGATAGCAATGATATCTCTTTTAAAATTGCTGGTTTGCAGGCATTCCGCGCAGCATTCAAAGATGCTGATCCACAATTGCTCGAACCCATTTATCAGGTAGAAATCTCATGTCCGGATGATCAGGTTGGTGCTGTTATGGGCGACCTTCAAACTCGGATGGCTGTAGTTGAAGGAATGGAGGCTGAAGGCCATTTCCAAAAGATCACGGCAAAAGTTCCGCTTACACAAATGCACCAATACTCTTCATCGCTTAGAAGCTTAACACAGGGTCGTGCACGCTTCCATATGCAATTTGCTTCCTATGCACCCGTTGCTTTTGAAGTTCAGAAAAAACTGATGGATGCGTATAGCAAACACGATGTAGATAAAGAATAATTTTTCAAAGAGGAAGGGAAAACACTCTTCCTCTTTTTTCTCTGCTTTTTACATTTTACTTTTTACTTCTAATATTTTTATATCTCTTTTGTATCTTGGGTTATCTATCCATTGATAAATAATTAAAGATGCCCCTCAAAAAAATTTTACCCGCCCTTTTTTTCTCTTTGCTTTTTTTAATTAATACAAATGTTCAGGCACAACCTTTTTCAAGTGCTTATTTCAGTGCGATGCAGTACCGCATGATCGGTCCGCATAGAGGTGGAAGAACAGTGGGTGCTGTAGGTGTTCCCTCTCAACCCAATGTATTTTATATTGGTGTAAACAATGGTGGGGTTTGGAAAAGTAACGATTATGGTCGAGTGTGGAAACCCGTCTTTGATCAGATGCCAACTGGTTCTGTGGGCGACATCGCTGTTTCAGAATCAAACCCAAATATCGTTTTTGTAGGATGTGGGGAAGGTATACAACGCCCCGATCTTTCTGTGGGTGATGGAGTGTATAAATCAACAGACGCAGGGAAAACCTGGACCAATATGGGCTTGAAAGATGGTCAGCAAATTGGCGATATCATTATTGATCCGAAAGATGAGAACAGAATTTTTGTAGCGGTGCTCGGGCATCCTTACGGACCCAATACAGAACGTGGGGTGTACAGAAGTTTAGATGGCGGTAAAAATTGGGAGCGTGTTTTATATAAAGACGAAAATACAGGTGCTGTTCAGGTAAACTTTGATCCAAATAATCCTCAAATTCTATATGCAGACCTATGGGCTGGTCGTCAGGGTCCCTGGGAAAACGGTCAGTGGAATGGTAAAGAAAGTGGTCTGTTTAAATCAACTGATGGTGGCACTACCTGGAAAAAACTTACCAAGGGCTTGCCATCTA
>JANYEA010000149.1 GCA_025363385.1 Bacteroidota bacterium
GCTGGAATCGAACCAGCCACCCTCTGATTATGAGTCAGACGCTCTAACCGAATGAGCTAAGGGCCCTAAAAGGACTGCAAAAGTATGATTTTTGAAATTAGTTTCAAAATTGAATTCAGATATTTTTAATCATGTGTCTGAATATCTAACTGCAATCTTACCTTTGCCAAAGAATATCACCCCATGAAATTTGATAAGTTTGACCTAACAACTGAAGTAAAAAATAATTTAATTAAACTTAAATTTTTTAGAACCACAGATATTCAATTTAAGGCAATTCCCCCAATATTGAAAGGAGAGGATGTGCTTGCCATTGCGCAAACAGGAACTGGCAAAACAGCAGCATTTGCGATTCCGATTATCAACAAACTACAAGTAGAAAAATTTAAGAAATCCAATGATTACTTAAAATGTTTAATCATGGTACCTACCCGCGAACTGGCTTTTCAAATTACAGAAGTTTTTGAAACAATTGCAAAAAGTACCGGGGTGCGCATCGGCTGTGTTACAGGTGGAGTCGACCAAGATCCACAAATTACAAAGTTAAAAAAGGGCATTGATATTTTAATTGCAACGCCTGGAAGAATGTTCGATTTGATAGCCCAAGGTTATATCAACGTCAATTCAATTCGCATATTGGTATTAGATGAAGCCGATCATATGTTAAACCTCGGCTTTATAAAAGATATAAAAGATATAGTTTCCAAATTGCCGCAGAATAGGCAGACTCTTTTTTTCTCGGCAACTATTGATGATAGAATTAAAAAGACAGCCTATTTAATAGTGAGAAATGCTATAAGAATTCAAATCTCACCTGAAAATCCAGTCAATAAAAATATTCATCATACGGTTGCTTTTATCGAGATGGATGATAAAAGGTTTTTTCTAGAGCGATTGATTAATGAACAAGAAGGGAAAAAAATTTTAATTTTTGTAAGAACAAAAGTGAGAGCAGAACGCGTGTGTAAGGCTATGGAAAGGGTTGGTATTAATACAAAAACCATACATGGTGATAAAGAACAATCGGATAGATTAACTGTTTTAAACGAATTTAAGCAAGGAGCCATTACTGTTCTGATAGCGACAGATGTCTCTGCCCGCGGAATTGATATACCCAACGTGGATTATGTGGTGAATTATGATTTACCTGATCAAGCAGAGAATTATGTACACAGGGTTGGAAGAACTGGCAGGGCACATAACAAGGGTTTTGCAGTTTCATTTTGTGCTAATGAAGAAAAATTACTTTTAAAGGATATTGAAGATTACATTGGACATACGATAGAAGTACTAACTATTTTCAAAAAAGATTATGAAGAAACCATCGATTATTCCAATGATGAAGGTGCTACCAATTGGCGTGAATTGATTGCAGATAATGAGGATGACAAAAAAAAGAAGTTTAAAAAGAAAAAGTAGACTTTCTGTTTTTGACAAAATAATTGTGGTTGAAAATTATAAACTAGTTCTATTAGGAGGGTCAAATTTTAAAAGAATTTGATTTGCGTAAATTCTTAGTGTTTTATTAAACTGAATTTTTGAATCAAAAAAAAATACTTCGACAGTAAAACTGAAAATAAAAAAGACATTCAAATTTTGTCATTTGATTAATCTAAAAACGAGTAATAGCAATGGTTACGGAGTTTTCAAACTAGGTTGATTTAACCAGTATTAAAAAAGGAGTTTGAATTATCACATTTTTTTTACAAAAAGGCTTTGTTTTATCAATTCATTAGCCTACTTTTGCAGTCCTTTTAGCAGAAAATACCCATTTTCTAGTAAAAAAGATACGTTCTTTATCATGCCACTTTAGCTCAGCTGGTAGAGCAACTGATTTGTAATCAGTAGGTCGTTGGTTCGATCCCGACAAGTGGCTCATTGCAATGCATTGGGGAGTTTCCAGAGTGGCTAAATGGGACAGACTGTAAATCTGTTACTTCGGTTTCGGTGGTTCGAATCCACCACTCCCCACGCTTTAGGTTTATTTTGTACAATTATCAAAAACGAATCGGGTGTAAAAATAAAATTCTCGGCATCTTAAGAGTAGTAAAATCTCCAAGATATGCTTAGAGGAGCAAATGAAAATTGCGGGAGTAGCTCAGTTGGTAGAGCGACAGCCTTCCAAGCTGTAGGTCGCGGGTTCGAGCCTCGTCTCCCGCTCGAAAAGTTTGGGAAGATTTTAGATAGTTTGCTGGTTAGGC
>JANYEA010000151.1 GCA_025363385.1 Bacteroidota bacterium
CTGAAACCTTTTCGAAAACTCTATGGCGTTTATTCCCTTAAACATAACTAAATTATTTAGACACAAAATACTAAATATATTAGTCATTACAAAGCCTTTATTTTATCTTCGAGAATTAAATACCTAATCCTAAAATTTAATGTACTTATTATTTTTGAAAACTGTATTTAAAATCAACCGACCAGTTGTTATTTTGTTTCACCACTTTTAACTTCTGTTCAATTTTGTCGTAAGAATTATTATAATGAATGATGCTGGTAATACTATCTGTTTCTTCCACTTGTTGAATATTGATGGAAGCGGTACGTAACTGCTGCCTCCCTTCTTTGTCTTTTAAGCGGAACTCTTTTTCTTGAACAATTAATAACTGCTGATTTGCAGAATCTGAAAGCATATAAAAAGCCGATTTTTTAAAATCTCCTCTCAAAGTTCCATCTATAAATTCTCTTCCGGCATCAAATGCATTTTCCGCTTTAATATATTTATTCTGACTACTGCTGCAGGCAATACAAAACAGGAATAAAAAAAGGAAGTACTTCTGCATGAACTGATTTGTTCTTATAAAGATACAAATCGCAACTGAAAATTGGCCCGCAAATAAAAAGTTAGGTTAGTTGTTAAAGGCATATGTATTATATCATATATTTATGTAAAATCATCATTTAACTAACAGCTAAAATTTACTTTATGAGAAAAAAAATGATCATTCTTGCGGTAGCCATGTTTCAACTATCTGTATCTTTTGCTGCTGTGCCAGTTGTTGAATCAAAAAAGGATAGTGCCACTGCCTATGTTTCAAAAGATGACGAAGCAATGGTTAAAAATGCAGTTGCTGCATTTAAAAGCCTTTCAAAGCAAGAAAAGAAAGCCAGAATTACGGATGCTAAACAATTGCTGAAAAACTATAAGGCTGAAAAAGCTGCCGGAGATGCAAGTAGCAACACAGTGTTATTGGCTATCTTGGCTATCTTATTGCCGCCTTTAGCTGTGTACCTACACGAAAATGACATCAATACGAAATTCTGGATAAGCTTATTATTAACCTTGTTGTTTTGGCTACCAGGAGTTATCTATGCTTTGATAGTTGTTTTAGGATAATTACGAATAGTTTATTTACGAGCAAAAATACTTTACCGGTGTACTTTTCATAACAATATGAAATGGCACCGGTTCTTTTTTGGGTATAAGGAAGATTTTTCAAAATAATGTGTTCTTTTTACACAATAATGAATAAATTTATACCCTAAACGATTGTTATGTTACACAATAAAATGCGCTTTGTAGCTCTTTTAGCTATTGTCATTAGTTCTTGTACGATTCCCTCTGAGAAAACGATATCAAAACAGGATACAGCCACTGTGGATGGGCATCCAGCATGGATCTTAAAAAGTAATATTTATGAAGTAAACGTTCGTCAGTACACTGCTGAAGGAACTTTCATTGCCTTCTCAAAACACCTGGATCGTTTAAAAGAAATGGGTGTAGGTACTTTATGGTTCATGCCAATCAATCCAATAAGTAAAGTAGATAGGAAAGGTACATTGGGTAGTTATTATGCTGTATCGAGTTATACAGCTATTAATCCCGAATATGGTACACTGGCAGATTGGAATGCATTGGTAAAAAAAGCACATGAAATGGGGTTTAAAGTAGTAATCGATTGGGTTCCCAATCATACCGGTGCAGACCATCCCTGGTTGAAATTGCATCCAGATTTTTATGTACAGGATAGCACAGGTAAAGCCATTTCTCAATTTGATTGGACAGACACCAGAAAACTGAATTATAAAAACCCTGCATTAGTAGATAGTATGTTGGCTTCAATGCAATACTGGTTACGAACCTCAGATATTGATGGTTTTAGATGTGACGTGGCGCCAGAAGTAGCTGATTCGTTTTGGCTGAAAGCCATACCTGCCTTGAAAAAAGAGAAAAATATTTTCATGTTGGCTGAAGGAGATTTAGGAAGAATGCATAAAGTGGGATTTGATGCCACCTATACCTGGACTGATTTTTCGATGATGAAATTAATTGCTGCAGGTAAGCGTCCGGCATATGCATTAGATAGTGTGATCAATAAAAATGATACTAGCTTTCCTGTAAATTCTCTGAGATTATATTTCACAAGCAATCATGATGAGAATAGTTGGAATAAAGCAGATTTTGCCACAATGCCTGGTGAATCGCACGCACCATTTGCTGTTCTTACACAAACTATGAAAAGATCCATTCCACTAATATATAGCAGCCAGGAAGAACCTTTATTGAGGGCTATTTCTTTCTTTGAAAAAGATACGATCCCATTTGTAAAATTAGCTCGTGCTCCATTCTATAAAAAATTATTGAATCTACATACCAATACACCAGCATTGGCTTCTAATGCTGATTATAAAAAATTGGTGTCAAGTGCTGACAATACTATTTATGCATTTACTCGTTCTGCAAAAAATAGCAAAGTATTGGTTGTATTAAATTTTTCAGCTAAACCTCAAACGGTTTCCATTGCCGATGCTTCTATAGCAGGTGATGCTACTGAATTATTTAGTGCTGCTAAATCAGTTATCAAAGCAGGACAAATATTTAGCCTTCCTGCCTGGGGTTATCAAGTGTATACGTATTAATCTACCCGACATTTTAAAATCAGCTATCAGGATACAACTTGATGGCTGATTTTATTTTTAGACCTCTGACTATTACCTTTGCTGCATGAATCGATCCCAACTTGTGCAACAGATTAGGACCAAACAGAACTATCTCTGTGTGGGTTTAGACACTGATATTACTAAAATCCCGAAGCATTTGTTGGAAACATCCGATCCTGTATTTGAATTTAATAAAGCGATCATTGATGCTACGAAAGACAATTGTGTGAGTTATAAAATCAACACCGCTTTTTATGAATCACAAGGTATGAAGGGATGGGAGAGTATGGAAAAAACACTCTACTATATTCCAGATACACATTTTAAAATTGCGGATGCAAAAAGAGGCGATATTGGAAATACTTCCGCTCAATATGCAAAAACATTTTTCGAGGTATTTCCTTTTGATGCTGTTACCATTGCCCCGTATATGGGTGAAGATAGTGTGCGCCCTTTTTTAGAGTATGAAAATAAATGGAGTATTGTACTTGGTCTTACTTCCAATGCAGGAGGAAATGATTTTCAACAACTTTTTGTGAATTCAAATTTGGAGGAGCATTCGGGAAAACGCTTGTATGAAAAAGTATTGGAAAAAGTGGCTTCCTGGGGTACCCCTGAAAATTTAATGTTTGTGGTTGGCGCAACCCGAGCAGATGACCTTGAAAATATTCGTTCCATCCTTCCCAACCATTTTTTACTGGTGCCAGGTGTTGGTGCTCAGGGTGGAAGCCTGGCAGAAGTTTCAAAGTTTGGAATGAATAAAGATGGCGGTTTACTGGTTAATGCAAGCAGAGCCATCATTTTTGCAAGTTCTGGAACAGACTTCGCCCAACAAGCTTCCAAGGTTTCTGAAAAATATCGTAATGAAATGAGTGGTTATTTAAAATAATAGTATCTGTATAGTTAAGGATCTATGATTTTGAAGATCTTTGTTGCCCACTGCTCATAGGTTCTTGCTGAATAATGTAATTGATCATTAGCCAATAAACTGAGGTCTTTTAACACGGCCCTGCTCTCGATAGTTATATCAATATAATGTGTATGATATTTGCCTGCAAGCATTTTGCATATTTCATTATAAGCATCTATTTCCTTTCCTGCATGTTGTTTTTTCTGATTTGCAGCAAATGGAGTAATTGTCCAATCAGGAATGGAAATTACCATCACATGATTCACTTTATTGTTTGCTAAGCGAATGGCTTTATTTAAGAGGAACTCAAAATCGGTTGCAAAATCAGTAATCGGTAAACTTCTATATTGATTATTTACGCCTATTAAAAGACTCACATAATCATAGTTCTCATTCAACTTCCAATTGATCAAATGATCAGCCAGTTCAAAGC
This sequence comes from Bacteroidota bacterium, assembly GCA_025363385.1. GTDB lineage: Bacteria > Bacteroidota > Bacteroidia > Chitinophagales > Chitinophagaceae > Sediminibacterium. Next base: position 3,986 of record JANYEA010000151.1, read on the forward strand.
TGGTCCAGCCTGTTTGTGCAATAATTTCTGGTGCATGAAAATGTACACCTGCTTTTCTTAAAAGTTGTATTGTTTGGTAAGGGTAATTATGGTGTAGCGGAACAGATTCTCCAATCGTATATGAATCACCCAAACACAAGAAACTGTTGATATGTGTGCTCATAAATTGAAACAATTAAAAATGTTCCTTTAAAATACAATAAAATTGATAAACATCCTCAAAGCTGCAATATAAAGGGGCTGGAGCAACTCTAATTACACCAGGCTCTCTATAATCCACTATAATGCCATTCTCAATCATTTTTGCATGAATGGCTTTCCCATTCTCTTTAAAATACAAGGAGAGTTGGGCCCCTCTTTCCTCAATAGATGAGGGCGTAATAATTTCAAAGGAAAGCTGTGGCAATTGTTGTAGTAAAAATTCCAGATAAGCAGTAAGCCGCACACTTTTATTTCTGATGGCTGCTATGCCAGCCTGATCAAAAATTTCAAGCGAAGCTTTTAAGCCAATCATATTAAAAACGGGTGTGGTACTAATATTCCAACCACTGGCATTTGGTTTCGCATGAAAACCTTTCTCCATTTTAAATCTTGTTTTCTCGTCATTCCCCCACCAACCTCCTAAACGAGGAGTATCAGCATTGCTAGCCCATTTTTCATGTATATAAATACCACCCACTGCTCCGGGTCCGGAATTCAGGTATTTATAACTGCACCATACGGCAAAGTCGATATCCCATTGGTGTAATTCTAAGGGAATATTACCCACTACATGAGCCAAATCAAACCCGCAAATGGCACCGATCTGATGTGTTGCTTTTGTGATTTTTTCAAGCTCAAAAAACTGACCGGTATAATAGTTCATACCACCCATTAATACCATAGCTATGGAAGATCCATGAAGCTCAATAATATCGGTGATCTGCTGGGTTTGTAATAATTTTTCTCCAGCAGTTGCGGCTATCTCAATGATGGCATCGGCTGGATCTAATCCGAAATGCTTCACAAGTGTTTCAACGGCATACTGGTCTGATGGAAATGCCCCGGCTTCCATCACAATTTTATATCTGGTTTTGTTTGGCTTATAAAAACTCAACAACATCAAGTGCAGATTCACTGTGAGGGTATTGGTTACAGTAATTTCATGCGTACCTGCCCCAACCAGTTTTGATAAACTGGAACTTATTAATTCATGATAATACAACCAAGGGTTCTTACCACCAAAATAACCACCAATGGCAATTTCTCTCCATGATGCCAATTCAATTTGAATGGCGGCATCTACTGTTTTCGGTTGAAGTCCTAAAGAGTTTCCACAAAAATAAATAGCATCTCTTTCCTCGTGTTTTGGAAAGTAAAACTTTGATTTAAAAGAAGCAATCTTATCTGCTGCATCTTCCTGGATCGCAAATGTTGGATCGGCACTGAATGTAAATGGCATGGATACAATTTTAGTTAGGGTTTCACCCATTCATTTTCACTTTTGGCAATTACTAATGTAGCTACCCCATTTCCAATTAAATTGGTAATAGCCCTTGCTTCACTCATAAATTTATCAACGCCTAATAAAAAAGCCAAACCTTCTAAAGGTATGCGATGTAATGCGGCAAGCGTTGATGCAAGTACAATAAAGCCACTCCCAGTAACACCCGCAGCACCTTTAGATGTAATCATTAATATGAGTAACATCATACCTAGTTCACTCGGACTTAAAGAAATATTATAGAGTTGCGCTAAAAAGATAGCCGCCATAGAAAGGTAAATAGAAGTGCCATCGAGGTTAAATGAGTAACCTGTGGGAATTACCAATCCAACCACAGATTTACTGCATCCCATTTTTTCTAATTTGCGCATGATGGAAGGCAGTGCTGCTTCTGAAGAGGAAGTGCCTAATACAATTAATAATTCTTCTTTAATATCTTTCAAATATTGCCAGATACTTAATTTGCTGTAACGCATAATGGAACCTAATACTAAAAAAACGAATAGAAACATGGTTAAGTAAACACATCCCATCAATTTTGCCAGAGGGATCAAAGTTTTTAAACCAAATTTCCCAATCGTAAATGCCATTCCACCAAAAGCTCCAAGAGGAGCCAGGTACATGACCCATTTTAATGCAGTAAAAATATAATGAGAAATTTTTCCGAGAAAATGAACTGCTTTGATTCGGTGTTTTGAATAGTTGAGCATGATTCCAATAATAATTGCCAAGCACAAAACCTGCAAAGTACTATTGGTTTTAAAGAATTGAAACCAATTAAAGGATGAACCAGCTTGCTTGGTAAATTTTGAAGCATCCTGAATGGCAAGCCCTGTTCGATCTATTTTACCTGGTTCTAACCAAAGAGCTACTACTATTCCAATGGCTAATGCAAGGGTGGTTACAATTTCAAAGTAGAGCAATGATTTAATGCCTATTCGCCCCACTTTTTTAAGATCTCCAATACTACTTATACCCAAAACGATGGTCAAAAAAATAATGGGTATGATAAAAATTTTAATGATGTCGACAAATGTTTTGCCCACGATTTCCATTTTCAATGCTTCTGCCGGATAAAAATAACCTAAACAAATACCAATGATAATGGCAATCAACACATAAAAACTAAGATTTGTGCGGATCTGAAACCAAATGGATTTTTGAACAGATTGACTTGAGAGGCTATTTGACAAGGACAATTTTTTAGTGGTTCGAAATAAAAATACAACAAAAGCGGTTCAACTGAATTCATCCCATTAATTTTGTTTCTCAATTAGAATCGTCCAATTAGTAATTAAGAATATATCAAATTAAAACCATGGCTGCCAGAACCGACCTTTTTCAATCGCCCGATTATTATTTCTTAGATGAACTTTTAACTGAAGAACATAAACTTATCAGAGAGTCTGTGCGTAGTTATGTGAAAAAGGAAATCAGTCCGATCATTGAAGATTATGCCCAAAGAGCAGAGTTTCCTGTACAAGTAGTAAAGCAATTGGGAGATATGGGTTGTTTTGGACCAACAGTGCCTGAACAATATGGTGGTGGCGGGTTAGATTATATTAGCTATGGTTTGATGATGCAAGAACTGGAAAGAGGTGATAGTGGAATTAGAAGCACTGCAAGTGTGCAGGGGTCATTGGTGATGTACCCAATTTATGCATATGGTAACGAAGCACAACGAAATAAATATTTACCCAAATTAGCTAGTGGAGAATGGTTGGGATGTTTTGGTTTAACTGAACCAGATCATGGAAGCAATCCTTCCGGAATGCTTACCAATATCAAAGACGCTGGAGACCATGTGATATTGAATGGAGCAAAAATGTGGATCAGTAATGCACCATTTGCACAAGTGGCCGTTGTATGGGCAAAAAATGAAGCAGGTGAAATTACAGGTGTGATAGTAGAAAGAGGTATGGAAGGCTTTAGTACGCCTACTACTCATGGAAAGTGGAGTTTGCGTGCCAGTGCCACAGGCGAATTGGTTTTTGATAATGTAAAAGTTCCAAAAGAAAATATTCTTCCAAATGTGAAAGGTTTGAAGGGGCCATTGGGTTGTTTGTCGAAAGCACGTTATGGTATTGCCTGGGGAGCCCTCGGTGCAGCTATGGATTGTTATGATACCGCACTTCGCTATAGCATGGAGAGAATTCAGTTTGATCGTCCTATTGGCGGATTTCAATTGCAACAAAAGAAACTTGCAGAAATGATTACAGAAATCACCAAAGGACAGTTACTTGTATGGCGCCTAGGTGTGTTAATGAACGAAGATCGTGCCACCCCGCAACAAATTAGTATGGCGAAAAGAAATAGTTGTGAAATAGCTACCAATATTGCCAGGGATGCAAGGCAAATGCTTGGTGGAATGGGTATTACAGGTGAATATAGCATCATGCGGCACATGATGAATCTGGAAAGTGTAATAACCTACGAAGGAACCCATGATATTCATTTATTAATTACAGGTATGGATGTTACTGGATTCAATGCATTCAAATAGTATGTTCATAAAGCCCTTTCAAAATGAACTTGAACAATGATATAAAGCCAAAGATTTTTTTAGTGGGCATGATGGGTAGTGGTAAATCTTATTGGACCAAATTCCTCTCTAAAAAACTAAAGACCGGCGGATATGATCTTGATTTTTTGATTGAATCAAACGAAGAGAAAACGATAGCTGAAATATTTGCAGAAGAGGGTGAAGAATATTTTAGAAAACAGGAATCTAAAATATTGAAGTGGTTCAAAGAAAAAAAATCATTTGTATTAGGCACTGGCGGCGGAACACCTTGTTATTTCGATAATATGGATTGGATGAATAAGAATGGGCTAACTATTTTTATCGACCCATCAATCAGTCAACTCGTTGAAAGATTAATCCCTGAAAAAGCACACCGCCCTTTAATCTGCAATTTATCGGATGAAGCATTGTTCCAATTTCTAACACAAAAAAGATTGGACCGATTAGCAAGTTATCAACAAGCAAAAATAAAGCTCTGTGGAGATGAAATATCTGAAAAGCAATTTTTAAAAATTATCAAAGATTATGCATAAGAAATTTTTAATCATCGCTGCCATTATGGGTGCATTAACTGTAGCAATGGGCGCATTTGGAGCACACGCGCTAAAAGCTTTATTACCAGAAAGTGGATTATCCATTTATGAAACAGCCCTAAAGTATCAATTCTACCATGTTTTTGCATTAGTAATAACAGCTTTAGTTTATGAAAAATACCCCAATCAATCTCTTATCAATGCTGCTGCATGTTTTATAGTTGGCATAATATTCTTTTGTGGTTCATTATATCTGTTAACACTGAGAGCTGCCTCAGGTATTGAATGGCTCAAATATGCTGGTCCCGTTACCCCAGTAGGTGGTCTTTTCTTCATTGCGGGTTGGCTACAATTGGCTTGGGGTATCAAAAAAGGTTGATTTGGTGGAAAACTACTTTGTTTTAAATCAGTTTTGCACATCGCTTGTTGCTTTATCTATCCGCTTTATGGCATAGCTTATATTTGTTTTTATGGCTAATAGCTTAAAAAAGAAAACGCCTCCACCTCCGGATCCTGAAGTATTGAATGCCGATAAGGAAACTGAGATTTCGGTTACGGAAGTTGTGAAAGACGAACGCACCGGAAAGATTGCTGGTGCAATTAGTCTATTGTTTGCTATTTTCTTGTTTATTGCATTTACCTCTTATCTTTTTACCTGGCAGGAAGATCAGGATATTGTACACCAGTTTGGTGTACGTATTTTTGCCACCACCGATGTACGTGTTACAAATCTACTGGGTGTTTTAGGCGCGTATATTGCGCACTTACTTATTTTTAGAGGGTTTGGATTAGCTTCTTACCTTATTTGTACTTTCTTTTTTGTACTGGGTATCAACTTGCTTTTCGATAAAAAGATTTATCGCATAACCAGAAATATAAAATATGTTTTAGTAGGACTCATCGTATTGAGCATGGCTTTTGCTTTTGCAACACCCAATACCGAATTCTCATGGGGAGGGGCAGTAGGAGAGTTATTGAATGATTGGTTTATAAAGTGGATGGGTAAATTAGGAACTGGGGCATTATTATTAATGTCGGTCTTTTCTTATATCATCTGGCGTTTTAATCCCACATTTAAAATTCCAGAGTTTGGTAAAAAAAACGAAGAATCAATAGGCGGAGCTCCATCCTTTTTGGTTCCTGAAGATGATGAACTTCCCGTATTTAAAGAATGGGATGAACAAAATACAGAAGCTAAATTGTTCATTCATAATGAAGCTGAGCCAGGAAGTACTAATAAATTAAAAAATGAAGGCGCAGGGATGGTGTTTAATGTAAATGAAACTGCAGAAGACCCCAACCCTATGAACCAATTTGGTTTAGCAGAAAAAGATATCCCAACAGATGTTATGAAAGTGGAAGATGAAATGATAGTACCACCACTAATTCCTATTCATACTATTCCCATACATATTTCAAATCCAATTACATCGGATGATGCGGATCTTGAATTGGAAATTAAAGCAGTTCCAGAACCTGAAATAGATTTAGAACCCAACAAAATTGTTCCAGGAAGTTTGCAATCTAAATATGATGCAACACTTGATTTAAAAGATTATAAATATCCCACACTCGACTTATTAGAAACTCATGGAAGTGAAAAAATTGTACATGATCCCGCTGAGTTAGAAACGCACAAGAATCAGATTATTGCTACTTTAAAGAACTACGATATCGCTATTCAACGTATTGCAGCAACAGTGGGGCCTACCGTTACACTTTATGAAATTGTTCCTGCACCCGGTGTAAGAATTAGCAGAATTAAAAACCTGGAAGACGATATTGCTCTTAGTTTAGCTGCCTTAGGTATTCGAATCATTGCACCAATTCCCGGCAAAGGTACCATTGGTATTGAAGTGCCAAATGTGCGTAAGAGTGTGGTTAGTATGAAAACCTTACTTGCTTCAGATAAATTTCAAAACAATCATTTTTCATTACCCATCGCTATTGGCAAAAAGATCGATAATGAGAATTTTATTGTAGATCTTGCATCGATGCCACACTTGTTAATGGCGGGTGCTACTGGGCAGGGTAAATCTGTGGGTATCAATACCATCCTCGTTTCTTTATTATATAAAAAACATCCCTCTCAATTAAAATTTGTACTGGTTGATCCGAAGAAAGTAGAACTGAGTTTGTACCGTGTGATTGAAAAACATTTTCTTGCAAAACTTCCTGGCGAAGAAGAAGCCATCATTACCGATACCAAAAAAGTGGTGCATACACTCAATGCATTGTGTATTGAGATGGATACCAGGTACGACCTTTTAAAAGAAGCAGGTTGTAGAAATATTAAAGAATACAATGAGAAGTTTACGGCAAGAAAATTGAACCCAGAAAAAGGGCACCAGTACCTGCCTTTTATAGTGTTAGTAGTTGACGAGTTTGCAGACTTAATCATGACTGCTGGTAAAGAAGTGGAAATGCCTATCGCTCGTTTAGCACAGCTGGCTAGAGCAATTGGGATACATTTAATTATTGCAACGCAACGACCTTCCGTTAATATTATTACGGGAACCATTAAAGCAAATTTTCCAGCTCGTATTGCATTTAAAGTATCCTCAAAGATCGATAGTAGAACCATTTTAGATGCGGGTGGTGCTGAGCAATTAATTGGTAAGGGAGATATGCTAGTTAGTTATAATGGCGAGATTACTCGTTTACAATGTGCTTTCGTAGATACTCCTGAAGTGGAAAAAGTTTGTGCATTTATTGGTAATCAAAAAGGCTATCCACAAGCTTTTTTATTGCCTGAATATGTAGATGAAAAAGATCTGGAAGGAAAAGATTTTGATAGCAACGATCGGGACCCTTTATTTGAAGATGCTGCCAGATTAATTGTTCAAAGTGGTGTTGGCTCAACTTCATTAATTCAAAGAAGAATGAAATTAGGCTATAACAGAGCCGGAAGATTGATGGATCAATTAGAAGCTGCAGGCATTGTAGGACCGAATCAGGGAAGTAAAGCACGTGAAGTTCGTTTCAAATCTGACATGGAGTTAGAGCAATACCTCGATTCGTTAAGTTAAATTTTTCAAAATAATAAACTTAAGGCAGGTTATCTGGTCCAAATATTCATAGATGCTATTCCAATAAAATTGTATTCGTATATTTGCCCCTTTAAATTCTAGTATGAAAAAAATCTACTTGCCAATTTTTACCTTATTACTTTTTGCAAATATTATATTCGCTCAAAATGACCCCAATGCTAAAAAAGTGTTGGATGCGGTTAGTACAAAAGTAAAAAGCTTTAAGGGTGTATCAGCCAATTTTACCATCAAATCGGTAAGTAGTAAGGGCAAGGAAAATGGTGTTAAGTCTGGTACAATTTCTATTAAAGGTCAGAAATACCTCTTGAAGCAAGGTAAGAACGAAATCATTTGTGATGGTACCAATATCTATAACTATGATGGTAGTAAAACGATTACTAAATCAAACCTGGAAGAATCAAATCAAACTTTAAGTCCTCAAAACTTATTGTCTAATTTTTATGATAAAGATTTTAATTATAAATTGATTTCATCGGCTGGCAATACAAACGAAATTGAATTAACACCCATAGATAAAAGAAAGAGTTTCACCAAAGTGAACATATTTATCGATAAGTCAAAAAGCATGATCACAAAAGCCAAAGTATTGGATAAAAGCAATAATACTTTGGAATTTGTTTTGAGTAATTTGAATACTGCGGCAAACTTACCAGATGCCAATTTTCAGTTTATCAGGGCAAAATATCCGAAAGATGCCGAAATCTTGGATTAACCAACTTTGAATATATTTTATGAACCATTTGTGAAAATCAAATGGTTTTTTTTATGTCTTGTATGTAATTTCATAGAATGAAAAAAATAAGCTTATTACTAGGCATCTTATTCATATTTATTTGTGCAAATGCACAGTTCTCTGTTCGATTAGTAGTTTCATCTGTGGCTACCCGCGCACAGGACGATATATATGTTTCAGGAAATTTTAACGGCTGGAATCCCAAGGATGAAAAGTATAAATTAAAGGTTTTCGGAAATGGTAGAAAATCAGTTGTTATTAACGATTTGAAGGCTGGGATTTATGCATTTAAATTTACCAGAGGTGGGTTTGAAAAAGTAGAAACTACTAATGATGGGAGAGATATTAGTGATCGGATCTTAGAAGTGAATGCAGATGTTTCTTTAGACTTAACTATTGCAGGCTGGAAAGACGATTATCCGGATAAACCGAAAAGGTACTCGGCTAGTCCGCAGGTTAAAATAATTGATACAGCTTTTAGAATACCCCAACTAAACAGAAACAGACGCGTTTGGGTGTATCTGCCTAAAAATTACACGCAATCTAGCAAAACCTATCCAGTGATTTATATGTGTGATGGGCAAAATTTATTTAATGAACAAACCGCAGCTTTTGGCGAATGGGGAGTAGATGAATGTTTAGATAGTTTGCAAATTCAAATGGGAAAAGAAGCTATCATCATCGGGATTGATCATGGGGGGAATAAAAGAATGACCGAATACAATCCCTTCGACAATGCTCAGTTTGGTAAAGGGGAGGGTGTAGCTTATACCGATTTTTTGGTGAATAACTTGAAACCTTATATCGATAGCAAATACCGAACAAAGAAAGGGCCTGACTATACTTTAATAGGTGGAAGTAGTATGGGTGCAAATATTAGTCTTTATGCCTTGCTAACTCATCCCAATGTGTTTGGTGGTGCTTTATTGTTTTCTCCAGCGTTTGAGGTTTGCCCGGAACTATTTCAAACTGCTCAAAACTTCAATACCAGCAACATGCCTAAATTTTATTTTTATGCGGGTGGTAAAGAGAGTAATAATATGGTACCTGATATGGAAAAAATGGTAGGAATTTTGCAAGTGAAAAATCGGGTGCAAATCAGAAAAACAATTAATCCGCTGGGTCAACATAAAGAGGCCAGCTGGCGCAAAGAATTCTCCGAAGCGTATCGATGGATCATGAAAGAAGAGTAATAAACAGATTAATACTAATTAGGAATAGTTTAAGGCTAATCAATTCGGTAAGAAACACCTTCAATGGCTAATTCTGTATGGTGGAACACCGATTTTGTTTCCTGGAGAAACTCATCTAATTTTTCGTATTTGCTACTAAAATGACCAATCAGTAATTTTTGTGCGTTGGCCTTCAAAGCAAAATTGGCTGCTTGTATGGTAGTAGAATGAAATCTTGTGATGGCCCTTTCTTCCAGGTCTTTCAGGTAAGTAGTTTCGTGGTAAAGTAAGTTCGCGTTCATAACCTTTTCTGCAATCGATTCGGTGTACCTGGTATCTGCACAGTAGGCGTAAGAGCTATCGGGAAGGTTGGCTATGGTTACGAGTTCGTTGGATACGATGTCTCCAGATTTACTAATATAATCATCCCCTTTTTTCAAAAAGTCATAGAAAGCAGCAGGAACTCCATATTCAATCACTTTTTCTCGAATAATTTTTCTGGGATTCCGCTTTTCACTGATCAGAAATCCCCAGCAAGGGATTCGATGTTTGGTTTCAAAACAAGACACACTATACTTTGGGTGATCAAGTATCAATCCTTCGTTTTCTAGGGGATGAAATAAAAGTGGAAAAGGTAGGGTAGTATTGGCTACCTTAAGTTGTAGTTCGATGATCTCAATCAGTGCTGCCGGTCCATATAAGTTTAGAGGATGCTCTCTACCCAATAATCCCATACTCGTAATAAGTCCGATCAGACCAAAATAATGGTCGCCATGCAAATGTGAGATAAAAATATGCCCAATTTTACTATGCCTGATCCGGTAACGTGAAATTTGCATTTGCGTTCCTTCCCCGCAATCAATTAAAAACAACTGTTCATTCAATGTAACCAGCTGAGCCGTAGGGTGACGGTCGTAGGCAGGTAATGCCGAGTTGTTACCTAAGATGGTTACTCCAAACATGGGCTAGTATTGTATATATTTCACTAACTATTAGTTGTACTTATTTATTGTTGCGGATTGACTAATTATTTATAATCACAGGTTACTACATGAATAGCCTAATTTTACAAATTCGGTAAATGGCCTAAAAATTCAAGTGTAAAAATTCGATTATTCATTGATTTATTACTACTTTTGCAGCCGATAAAAAATTAGAAGTAAATTTCCGGAGTCTTTTTAAAAAATTTGAGATGCCTTATTTAACAACAGAAAAGAGAGCAAGTATTTTTGCTGAATTTGGTGGAAAAGCCACTAACACTGGTTCAATTGAAGCACAGGTTGCTATTTTGACTGAACGTATTGTTCAGATTTCCAAGCACTTACAAGCCAACAAGAAAGATTTTTCAACCCAACGTGGATTGATGAAGATGGTTGGTCAACGTAAGCGTTTGCTAAGCTATATGCAGAAGCACAACCTTACAGGTTACCGTGCACTAATCGAAAAACTAGGTCTGAGAAAATAATTTTTCTATGATACTTTTAACTATTCCCAACTGACAATTTTGATACAGTTGGGAATAGTTGTTTGTGTCTGTACCTTATTTTACCCGATTCTTCCAATCACAAGGGCTACGATTTAGAGGTGTTCTACCTATTATTTCAGCAGCCTACTACACAAAAAACATGTTATCACAACCGAAATCAGTAAAGTTTGACCAGGGTGGTGGCCGCGAGGTTACCATTGGAACAGGAAAATTGGCTCGTCAGGCCGATGGTGCTGTTACCATTTTTCAGGGAAACTGTGTTATACTGGCAACTGTAGTTGCCAATAAAGACCCAAAAGAAGGGCAAGATTTTTTCCCATTGAGTGTTGACTACCAAGAAAAATTCGCGTCTGCTGGTCGTATCCCGGGCTCATTCTTTAAAAGAGAAGCTCGTTTAAATGATTATGAAATCTTAACTAGTCGCTTAATCGACCGTGCTTTACGTCCGTTGTTTCCAGAAGACTATTTGTGCGACGTGCAAGTATTGGTGAGTCTTATATCAAGTGATGCAGAGATAATGCCAGATTCATTGGCATGTTTGGCTGCTTCAGCTGCATTGGCTGTGTCTGATATTCCAATTAAAGAAATGTTAAGCGAAGTTCGTATCGCCCGTTTGAACGGTAAGTTTATTGTTAACCCAACACGTTCTGAGTTAGCTGCTTCTGATCTTGAATTCTTGATCGCTGCAACAGAAAAGAACTTGATGATGGTAGAAGGGGAAGCTAAAGAATGTTCAGAAGCCGATTTGATCAAAGCATTGGAATTAGCGCATGATGCAATCCGTATCCAAATTAAAGCACAAGCAGAATTGCGTGCCTTGGTGGGTGTTACTGGAAAACGTGAGTATAAAAAACCAGTTTCTGATGAAGCTGTGAACGAAAAAGTAATCGCTTTTGCAAAACAAAAAGTGTATGAAATTTCTAAAAGAGGATCTGCTAAACACGAGCGCACTGATGCATATGCTTTGTTGAAAGACGAGTTGATTGCTAGCTTGGGTGAAGATGTTACAGACTTAGAAAAGAAATTAGCTAAGAAATACTATGAAGACCTTAAGTGGGAAGTAGTTCGTGATATGATGTTGGAAGACCGTATCCGTTTAGATGGTCGTCAATTAGATCAGGTTCGTCCATTAGCAATGGAAGTAGAACCCCTACCAGCACCACATGGTTCTGCTTTATTTACCAGAGGTGAAACTCAATCTTTAACCACGGTTACTTTCGGTACAAAATTGGATCAAATATTGGCGGAAACTGCTGCTAGTTCTGATTTTAGTAGTTTCTTCCTGCACTATAATTTCCCACCATTCTCTACTGGCGAAGTGAAAATGATTCGTGGTGTGGGTAGAAGAGAAGTAGGTCATGGTAATTTGGCTATGAGAAGCTTAAAGCAAATGATGCCAGGAAAGGAATACCCTTACACCGTTCGTGTAGTGAGTGATATTTTAGAAAGTAATGGTTCATCATCAATGGCAACAGTTTGTGCTGGTTCATTAGCTTTGATGGATGCAGGTGTGCCTATTCCAAAACACGTAAGTGGTGTGGCAATGGGATTAATTACCAGAGCTGATGGGAAATATGCAATCCTTACTGATATCTTAGGTGATGAAGATCATTTAGGTGATATGGATTTTAAAGTAACTGGAACACGTGATGGTATTTGCGGGGTTCAGATGGATATTAAAGTGGATGGTTTAAGTATGGCTGTGATGATGGAAGCATTAGAGCAGGCACGTAAAGGCCGTTTACATATTTTGGATGCGATGTACGAATGTATTCCAGCTGCAAGAGCAGATGTGAAATCTCATGCTCCAAGAATGGTTAAGTTAATTATTGAGAAAGAATTTATTGGTGCTGTAATCGGACCAGGTGGTAAAGTAATTCAAGAAATACAACGCGAAACAGGTACTACTATCAATATCGAAGAAGTGGGTAATACTGGTGAAGTAAGTATCTTCTCTGCGAATAAAGAAGCTGTTGATAAAGCAGTTGCTTGGGTTCGTGGTATTACTGCAGTTCCTGAAGTTGGAGATGTATATGAAGGACCAGTAAAAGGGATCAAAGAATTCGGTGCATTTGTTGAATTCATGCCAGGCAAACAAGGCTTGTTGCATATCAGCGAAATTAGCTGGAAGCGCCTTGAAACCATGGATGGCCTCTTTAATGAAGGTGATATGGTAAAAGTAAAACTTGTTGGCTTAGATCCTAAAACCGGTAAGTTTAAATTAAGTAGAAAAGCATTGATGCCTAAACCAGAATCTAGCCCTAGAGAAGAGGGTAGACAAGGTCAATCTGAAAATGCCTAATCCATATTTTAAATGCCCTCGAAAAAATCGAGGGCATTTTTTTTATCTTTTAAGAATCCATTATAATAATGAAAGACGCCACCATTCAAATCGAAATGATTGCTGCAGATGAAAGTCTGAAAGAAACCTTGATTGCAAAATTAACAGATATTGGCTTCGAAGCATTTGAAGAAATGCCTGAAACGTTGAAAGCATTTATACCATCAGATCTTTATGATAAAGCACAATTGATTACTGTTTTGGGCGACTTGAATTTTCAGGAATTAGTTATTGAAAAGCAAAACTGGAATGAATTGTGGGAGTCGAATTTCGAACCCGTTCATGTGGAAGATTTTGTAGGTATCAGAGCTTCTTTTCATCCAGCCATAAAAGGAGTTGAATACGAAATTGTAATCACACCTAAAATGAGTTTCGGAACAGGGCATCATGCCACTACGTATTTGGTAATGCAAGCCATGCGCAACTTATCTTGGAAAAACAAAATGGTATTTGATTTTGGTACAGGTACGGGCATACTAGCCATTCTTGCTGAAAAACTAGGAGCTCAAAAAATTTGGGCAATCGATAATGATGATTGGTGTATCGAAAATGCTACGGAGAATATTGCCATCAATGATTGCCAAATCATACAAATTGAGAAAGCAGATTCGGCTGAAATGAAAGAAAAATACGACATCATCCTTGCCAATATTAACAAGCATATTATTTTGGCTAATATTCCTTTTCTTAACCAGATTTTGCAAAAAAAAGGAACTATTTTATTGAGCGGACTTTTAGTAGAGGATGAAGCAGATATTCTAAAAGCTTGTGAATCTGTAGGTTGGAAATTTCAGTTTACCCAAACCCGAAACGGTTGGATCGTTTGCCAGTTTCAGAGCCCAAACTAAATTTACTGCCTTCTATTAAGAAATTGTTAACCAAGAGTTCCCTATATTTGAGTCTCAAAAAACTTCAAACCAAATTTCAATGAACGAAATTCTGCTCATTGTACTGGCCTATTTAATTGGTTCTATTCCCACTTCAATATGGGTTAGTAGAAAGTTTTT